>JAAXIE010000263.1 GCA_012270525.1 Dehalococcoidia bacterium
CTGCATCCGGTGGCGCTTGAACTCCCTGTAGGCCCCGTAGTCCATGGTGAGACCGAAGGTGAAGTCCACCACCTCGAACTCGCGTGGTGGTGCATCGTGAGGGCCCATCTGCTCCAGGGTATCGGCGATGACGCGATGGCGCCTTGAAGGGTGCATCTGCTTCACGCGCTGCCACACCTGCTGATAGGAGAGGCGGGCCGAGCGGAACAGTAGGGCGGTGACCAGCTTGACCTCGGCTTCGGTGTCGCAATGTTCCAGGGTAACCTCCGCTGGGTTGTCTTCCGGTTCCTCCTTCAGTTGGACTGCGCCGTTGCGCTGGCGTTCGCGAACCCGCACCAGATAGGGGTTGCGGTCGGCGTATTTCACCAGGGTGGGGGTGGTCTCGCGGGAACGAGTACGGATTTCCACTCCCAGCCTCTGCTCCTCCAGCAGGTCGGAAGAGAGGAGCTTCTGGATGAGGTGTTCCATGGTGCGGGCGTTGGCGGTGACCCCCACGTTGGTAAGGGTGGCGGCTGGCAGCAGGAAGCGGCAGTGGTCGGTGACCACACGCCTCAGCCTGAGAGCGTAACTGCTGTCGGTCTCGTTCTCTCCCCTGGGCACCTCCTCGGGTAGGTAGGCGGTGGTCTGCTTCACCAGTTTGCGGTAGGTCTCCAGCAGCCGATCGCAGGTCTGGACGTAGATGCGACGCGCGTTGGAGCGCAGGGGCAGTTCCTCGGGCACGTGGTAGCCGTGGCGGGGCAGCACCTGGTAACGGCTGCTTTTCTCGGTGTAGGAAGCGAGACGGTTGTCTTCCAGGGTATCACAGGCCAAACGCGAAATGTCCTCCACGGCCACATGGAGGACCGCGTGCTCGGCCACGGAAGCGTGTCCGTACCCCAAGACCCAGCGTTCGTGGAAATCCGCGGCCTTCTGGGCGTTGACCTGCCTTGCGATCTCATCGAACGGTTCGGGCCGCCGGGAGGTCATGGCGAAGACCACCGCCATCTCTTCCTCGGTGAGGTCGCCGGATTCGATGCTGTCCGCCGTAAGGGGATACACCCTGGGCCGAGGTGGGGCGACTGCAGGGTCGTCGAAGGTCAATTGCCACCCTTCACTGCTGGGAAGGCCGCTGTAGGGGTCTCGCGCTGCGCCTTCAACCATGCAGCCCCTCGTGGCTATTCTGGATTGTCCCAGTAGGGCCCGGCGAACAGAGTGGCAAGATGCTCAGAAAAGGAGCTTGACCGGCTGCTCCAACAGGGACTTCACATCTACCAGGAAGCGGGCTGCCTCGGCACCATCGGCCACCCGGTGGTCGACGGAAAGGGTGGCGCTCATCATCTGGGCCACCGCCAGTCGGCCGTCGCGCACTACCGGTCGCTCCTTCACGCTGGCGATGGCCAGGACAGCGGCGTTGGGCGGGTAGATGATGGCGGAGAAGCTGTCCACGTCGAACATGCCCATGTTGCTGATGCTGAAGGTGCTCTCGTATTCCTCGGCTCGCAGGGTGCCACCCTCGGCCCGCTGGACCAGGTCACGGCTGGCGTCGGCGATCTGGAGCAGGGAGCGGGCCTGGCAGCCTGGAACGGCGGCGATGATGAGGCCTTCTTCCAGCGCAATAGCTATGCCGATATTGGTGGCGTCGTGAAGCTGGAGGTGGTCTTCGCGGAAGGATGCATTGAACCGGGGGTGGAACCGGAGAGTCATGGCCACGGTCTTCACCACCATGTCGTTGACGGTGACCCTCCTGCCCTCTTCCAAGCTCTCGTTTATCTGTCGACGCAGGGCCATGGCCTGCGTCATGTCGATGTCGGCGGTGACGTAGAAATGGGGGGCTTCCCGCTTGCTCTGGGATGTAACACGAGCGATAGCCTGTCTCATGCGGCTGAGGGGTTCGGAGCCCCCTTGGCCAACTGTAACTGGTGGAACTGCTGCTTCGAATGGAGGAGGCGGCGGAGATTCTGGCATCATCGTTGGAGGAGGCACATCAGGAAGGGTGGCCGGTTGTGGCTCGACGGGGCTCGAAATCTCAACAGGCGTGGGTACAGGGGTCGTAGGAGTCTCGGCGTCCTGCCAAGCGAGGACGTCGGCCTCCACGATGCGCCCGTTGGGCCCGGAGCCCTTCACCTGGGTGAGGTCAATGCCACGCTCCCGGGCCAGCCTGCGAGCGATGGGGGAAGCCCGTACCTCCCCGGTGGCGGGCCCTGTGGCCGGGATTTCAGCTTGGGTTGTGGAGGCTGCGGGAAGCGGGATGGCCTCGCTGGTCTGGGGAGCTTCAGGCGCGGGCTCCTCAACCGGCGTTGGGTCCACTGGTGGGAGCGTCTCTCCCTGCTGGGTGATGATGGCGATCAGTTCTCCCACCGGCACCGACCTGCCCGTTTCGACCACTATGCGACCCATGACGCCGTTGACGTAGGCGGGCATCTCCACGGTGGCCTTGTCGGTCTCGATTTCAGCGATCACCTCGCCGGAGACGATCTGGTCGCCCTCATCCTTGAGCCAGCGCACCACGGTGCCCTGCTGCATGTCGTAGCTCATTTTGGGCATCACGATGGATGTAGCCAAGGCTCCCCCCGCACAGGATGTAGTGCTGTCTCAGGCGTGAATGGCCCGGCCCCCGACGGCCAGGGCGGCTTCCTTCACCACCTCGGACAGGGTCGGGTGCGAGTGTACCATCCACCCCAATTCCAGAGTAGTACCCTCGAGGAGTCTGGTGATCGAAAGCTCGGCCAGAAGTTCGGTGACCTCCGGTCCCACGAGGTGGGCCCCGAGCAAATCGCCATGGGTCTCATCCACTACCAGCTTGGCCATACCTGTCGTCTCGCCAATGGCTTGGGCCTTGCCGTTGGCCAGGAAGGGGTACCGTCCAACTTGCACCCAGTGACCGCGCTCCAAGGCTTGCGCTTCGGTCAGTCCAAAGCTGGCCACTTGGGGAATGCAGTAGGTGGCACGAGGCATCATTTCGTAGTCGAGGGGTTGTGGTTCCTCCCCCGCGAGGTGCTCGGCGACGTGTACCGCTTGGGCTGAGGCAACATGGGCCAGTGGCAGCCTGCCCGTGACATCGCCGATGGCGTAGATGCCGGGGACGCTGGTCTCCATGTGCTCGTTCACGGCGATGCTGCCACGGTCGAGTTCGACGCCGACCTCCTCCAAGCCGAGGCCGTCGGAGTTGGGGGTGACGCCGATGGCCACCAGCACCAAGTCGCACACCAGTTCCCATCCCTCGGTGGCCTCGTTGGAGCGGACCTGCAGGCGGGCCTTGCCGTCGGGCCCGGTGTTCACCGACATGACGTTGGCGTTGGTCATCACGTTGATGCCGTCGCGGCTAAAGGCGCGCTCCAACTGCTGGCTAATCTCCTCGTCCTCGTTGGGAACGACATGGGGGAGCAACTCAACTACGGTCACGTTCACCCCGTACGAATGCCACAGGTAAGCGAACTCCACGCCCACCGGACCTGCCCCCACGATGACCGCGGATTCGGGAAGCGATTGCAGGGCTAGGGCATGGCGGCTGGTGATGATCTTCTCGCCGTCGATGGGAAGCGATGGGATGGTCCGTGGGCGCGCACCGGTGGCCAGCACAATGTTGCGCGCCCTGAGGACCCGACCTTCCGGAGCGACCTCAATGGTGTTGGCGTCCCGTAGCCTAGCGTCGCCCTGTATGTGCTCGATATTGTTCTTGCGGAGCAGGTAGGCGACACCTCGGATCTGGCGCTGCACGATGCTACGGCTGCGCTCGTATGCCTTGGAGTAGTTGACGAGCAGGTTTTCGAAAGAGAACCCCAGGTCCTCGCCCTTCTTCAGGATGGAGATGTATTCGGCGTTTTTCAGCAGGGCCTTGCTGGGAATACATCCCCAGTTGAGGCAGACTCCGCCCAGTTCTTCCCGCTCCACCACGGCGACTCTCATTCCCAACTGGGCCGCCCGAATGGCACATACGTACCCCCCGGGCCCGGCCCCGACTACCAACAGGTCGTACGTTGATTCCATAGGCGCACCATGACTAAGGGTAGTGAAACACGGCCAAGAGCAGCAGGAAGCGGTGCCAGGGGAAGCCGGCCTACACCAGTATCCACAGAGTAGGCATTTCGGTGTCGTTGTTTACGAGGGCGACCTTTTTGTACGACATCTTGAGGGTTCCGTCCTCGCGACGGAGCCTGTGGGTGCTGCGTCCCACCCACATGTCCTGCCATGTGTCGACGCTGCGACGACGCACTTCGGCCAGCACGAAGTTGGAATGAACGGTGATGCTGCCGTCCTCCTCCTCGTATGCCTCGATGTTGGAGACTACCCGGCGAAGGCGGGACTGGGGGTCTTGGCTCCAAGCGGCCCCGCTTTTCAGGCGCACCAAGCGTCCCGCGATGCGGGTGCGATCGTCGTAAATGATTGAGACATCATGGGTTGGATCCGTGTCCTCGCCGCCACAGGGGACCCAGTAGATGGCGTCGTCGGTCCAGAGGGCCTCCCACTCGTCATACTGGTGCTCGTCCATGAGACGAGCCTCGCGGTAGAGGAAGTTCTCGATCTCGTTGCGGTCTAAGGCCATAGGGGAATCCGGACCTCAAGACGATTGTTGAGCACGCTGGACGTGCCGCAGCTACCTCTGGTTCATCACGTCCCGGTAGTGACGCCAGATGCCTCGTTGCGCTGTCTCGCCCAAAACTTGGGTGGTAAGGGACGGTTGACCGAAGTCGTCGGGCTCAATCGCCTCGCCTTCAGTCCCGCGAGTCAGCACCGACCAGTCTTCCAACCTGGCCTTGGTGCCGGTCTGGATGCGGGCGAACATATCGGCGTCATCGGGATTGATGAAACCGGCGGGGCCGAAGCCGTTCTCGTGGGCCCGCAGCCTCTGGGTGTTGATTTCGTCGCTGGCACCCTTCAGGAAGGTCGGGTGGTAATAGATGTAGCTACGGTTGGGTCGCACCGGCTGGAGTACGCGGAAGGCGTTCCACAGCACCATCAGGTTAGGGAATATCATGATGTGGGGAGGCCCGCCGGTTGAAACGTACTCGGCGGCCTCCTCGCCCATGCGCTCGGCCACCTGGCTGACCACCTCGGGGGTCAGGGTTCCCGTGGCCCCAGTGATGCGATCGGTCAAGCCCTCGCCGACTCTCCGGTTCGCTTGGAACCGGTCGATGACAGTGTGTCCCTGGCCCAAGTCGCGTTGCACCTGATAGGGGTCGTCCATGTTGATGGCGGTGGCGTCGCGACCGGGTCGACGCAGGGCTGTCTGGTGAGTGAAGGACACATGGTACTGATCGGTCAGGTTCTCCACCTGCAGCTTCCAATTACCCTCGACACGGGTCTTCTGTCTGCCGGAGCGGGCCAGTATCTCGCCGTCGGGGGCCATGTCGCAGAAGCGGTCGAGGTATGCCTTGGCCAGCCCCAGGTAGTCGTCGAAACTTTGGCCGCCGGGGCTGAGGCTAGCGAACACGAAGCCACGGTGGGAAGCCACCCGGGGCACCCGTACCAAGCCGAAATCCTCGCGATTGAAGCACTCGTCATAGCCCCCGCGCCCGCGGTGGAAGGGAGCCCCAATGAGGTGACCGTCGTTGCCGTAGGTCCAGCCGTGATAGGCGCACATGAATGTGAAAGCATTACCCCGGTCCTGCTGGCACACGGTAGCGGAGCGGTGGCGGCAACGGTTCAACAGCAGGTGCACTCGGCCATCGCTATCGCGGGACATGATCACCGGCTGGGTGCCGATGAGGCGGGTGATATATTCACCGGGCTCGGCTACCTCGCTCTCGTGACCCACGAACACCCATCCGCGGTGGAAAATCCTTTCCATCTCCTCCTCAAAGACCTGGGGGTCGTGGTACAGGCGACCGCTGACACGGAAGCCGTTGCCGTTCTCCTCCACCAACTCGTTGTAATCGATGACCGTGTCGCTCAGTGTGGTCATTGCGCTAACCCTCTCCTTGCCAACTCTCGGTCCAGGGTGTGGTGACCTGACGTCGAGGAATGCTAATCGTCGGAAGCGAGGACGGGCTCTTCACGCACGGGGACGAGGTCGCCCGTATCGAACCGACGTTGTCCAGTCATATCGGCGTACCAGCGGCGCCAGAAGCTGCGCATCTGCAGTTCATGGATGCCCTTGGGATTCTTCTCGTGCATCCCGCGGGATATATCCGACCACTCCACCTCGTCGCAGAGGAACCCTTCCTGGCATGACTCCAAGGCTTCCACATCGTCGGGGGTGGCGAAACCACCTGGCCCAAGGAAGGTGAGGAAACTGTCGAGACGGCGGGCCAAGGCTTTCTCGCCCTCTTCCCGCGGCACGACCTCCCAGGCCGACACTTCCAGGTGGTCCGGGGAGACGGGCCAGAAGGAACGTATGGTGGTTCCTGCAACGTCGTTGATGATCAGGTTGGGGTAGATGTGCAGGTTGCGCGTCGCGTTGGCGATGAGCCAAGCCCGCTCCTCGCCGAACCGGTCGACCAGACGCTGGCGCTTGCGGGCGAACTCCTCCTTGGTGTCCTCGCCGTAGAGGGGTACCCAACTGGCCACCGGCTTGCCGTTGATTGCCTCGGAAGAGAGCACAGAGTGGCCGTTGCCCAGTGCCAGCGTCTGAGACCAGCGCCCGGTAGTGCTCGCGGTCGTCTTGGTGCCCAAGCCCGCCAGGTATTCCAGGTAGGTGTTGTGGGTGGGGATGAGATGGTAGCCATCGATGCTGTTCTCAACCAGCAGCTTCCAGTTGCACTTCATCACGTACTTGTTCGACCCAGCGACCACACGCATGTCGGTGTCCGCTTGATCGATCATCAGGTCCATGTATTCCGTCGCCCCGGCCAGATAGGTGC
>JAAXIE010000245.1 GCA_012270525.1 Dehalococcoidia bacterium
TTGACGTCAACAAGACAGTAGAAGTCCTCTTTGTCCTCAAAGGCGATATCAGCCATAGCCCGGCGAGCGAAGGCCGACGAGTATTCATGGCACCATTCGCCTAGTAGGGCTTCAAATCCTCCAGCTATCAATTCTTGTATTGCATCCCCTGCAGCTCTTGTGCTGTGAGCCGTCATCTCTGACAGAACCGCGGGCGCGCCGTTGATGTAATCCTTGATAGAGTCTGCTAGTCTCTCGTTGTGGCCATCATAGAAGAGAGTTGATCTCACGAACGTCCACTCTCCTGCACGCGGCCGATATTCCTGCTATCGGTCCGATGGGCAAGTGTATTCCTGTCCCAGAATATTCCATCGACGTAACCTTGTATGGAAGGGTATTCGGCCGCCGCCTCTAGACGTTTGAGGGTCCAGCAGCAGTAGGTGCCACTAACTTCAACTCCAACGAACCGTCGACCCAACTTTTGGGCGACCACTGCGGATGTTCCGCTTCCCAAGAACGGGTCGAGTACGATATCACCGGGGTTCGAGCTCGCCAGGATCAGCTTTGACAGCAGCTTTTCGGACTTTTGGGTAGGATGGTCAGTATTCTCTCGCATTGCCCAGAAAGGGACAGATATGTCAGTCCATATGTTGGATGGAGAGGTGATTCTGAAATCACCCTCAGCTTCTTCTCGCCAGTCCTTCGGACAACCGTCCTCTGTTCGATAGGGGGCTATCACCTTGCGTTTGACTTTAACCATATCCACATTGAACGTATATTGTCGTGACACCGTGCAAAACCAGATGTCCTCAGTATTGTTCTTCCAGTTGTTCAGGGCACCCCTGCCCTTCTCTCTCTCCCAAGTAATCCTATTTCGCACGTGAAATGAATTCTCAAGAATGGGCGCAATCAGTACAGAGGTCCGCCAATCGGAGCATACATAGATTGTTGCCTCACTCTTCAATAAGGGTTTCACTGTTTCAATTAATGAAGAAAACCACACCTCGTACTCAAGAGGAGGTTTCTTCTCAAATCGCGTTTCATCGTACGTCTTAGAGAGGTTATAGGGAGGATCTAGGATTAGCAGATCTACGAATTGTGTTGGCAGATATGGTGCAGCAATGAAAAAATCTTGATGTATAATCCTGTTCTCTATGTAATCGACTGTTATCGGCGCCTCTAATGATCGCAAACCCGCACTGAGGACGTTCATTTCGTCTTTCGTACAGGTGAGGGTTCGATTTCGTGGAGCTCGTGCTCTCATTCCACTTTCCCGACTCGGCCGGAGCAACTAACGCGCGACCATCCCTCTTTCATGCGCAGCCCGTAACCCATGGCCATGGCTCATCATTCAGGTCCAGCTAGCGAGTGAGGCAGTGCCGGCCGCTTCACGTAGTTAGAATGACCTCACCTGTTGAAGTGCAGGTTGTTCTCTCGCATGTACTGCTGGATGCGTTCCACGGTGGCCTCGATGCCACAGCCTTCGTTCATCATCTGGCCGGTGCCACTGGTCAGGCCCGGCTTGAGGCAGTTGATGCGACGTATCTCCAAGGGCGACATCCCCAGTCGGTGGGCCAGCCGGTCCATCTGGGACTCGTGGGCCACGGCAGCCTGCATCACCCCGAAGCCCCGGAATGCCCCGGAGGTCAGGTTGTTGGTGTACAGGGTGTAGGTGTCAACCCGTATATTAGGGACGTAGTAGGGGCCACAGGCATGGATGCCCGATTTCTTGATGACGTAGGGGCCCAGAGACAGGTACGCTCCGGTATCGCCATAGATATCGCCGTCGACGAAGGAGAGCGTGCCATCGGCGCGGGCCCCGGTGCGGAACCTCATGCGGAAGGGATGGCGCTTGGTGTTGGCCGTCAGCGAGTCGGCCCGGGTATACACCAAGCGTACCGGGCGACCCGTCTTCAGGGCCAGCAGCCCCACGTGTATCTCGGTGGTGATGTCGTCCTTGCGCCCGAAGCCGCCTCCTATGGGGGCCTGCAGCACGCGCACCCGGTTCATGGGGAGCCCCAATGCTGGCGCGATCTGGCGACGGTCGCGGTAGGGATACTGGGTGCCCACGATGATGTTCAGCACGCCCGAAGGGTCGAGGTAGGCCAAGCCCGACTCAGGCTCCATGGGCACATGGTCCATGAGCTGGGTCTGGTAGGTGCCTTCCACTGTGACCGCCGCTTCCGACATGCCCTGCTCCAGGTCGCCCTTGCGCACCCGTGTATGCTGAAACAGGTTTCCGCCCTCATGCACCGGTGGGGCGGTGGGGTCGAGAGCGTCGTCCACAGTGAGGATGGGGCGCAGCGGGGCCAGGTCCAGCCTGATGCGGGACAGGGCTTCCTCGGCCTGCTCTTCCCTCTCGGCAGCCACCAGCGCGACCGGGTCTCCAGCAGTACGCACCTTGCCCTGGGCCAGCACCGGCTGGTCCTGCACCGCGAGACCATACCTGTTGGTTCCCGGCACGTCGGCGGCCGTCAGTACCGCCGCCACTCCCGGCATCCGCTCCGCCTCGGAGGTGTCGATGCTCCGTATGACGGCATGGGGTACCCCAGCCCATAACACGCGAGCATGGAGCATGCCCGGCACGTGCATGTCGCCCACGTACTGCGTCGACCCCAAGGCCTTCTCCATGGCGTCGATCTTGGGAACGTTGCGGCCTATCCATTGTTCCTGGCCTGCTTGTTGGTCCTGAATCATCGGTGCTGTGACGGTGGCCATGACTCTAGCTCCCGTCTCGCAGTTCGGCAGCGGCCCGCTGCACCGCGTCGATGATCTTGACGTAACCCGTGCAGCGACAGACGTTGCCCGCTATTGCCTGTCGCACTTCATCCGCCGTGGGGTCGGGCTGTTCCTGCAGCAGGGCATAGGCACTCATGATGATCCCCGGGGTGCAGTAACCGCACTGGATGCCACCGTGCTCCACCATGTGGGCCTGCAGCGGGTGAGGCTGCCCATCCGCCGACAGGCCCTCGATGGTGGTGACCT
>JAAXIE010000172.1 GCA_012270525.1 Dehalococcoidia bacterium
CCATCCTGGCCTTCCGCCAGGAGGGAAGGGTTGCCCGAAAGATTCCGCCTCGCAACATTCTGCCTCGCACCGGGCCTCCAGACTTATTTCGGCAAAGGTTAGTTGCCATAATTATTGGGGAGAGGGGCCAGCCTTTGCAATGACATGCAGGGCTGATTTGAAGGCGTTTGCTCGGTGGTGACGCGAGGCCCCTTCGGGCCCCTTAGCGCAGCAACAAGTGGAGACGTGCCAGTGGGTCTGCGCGAGTTCCGCTTGGTGGAAGTGTCGCCCAAGTGCAGGAGCGGTGATGAATGCCCCCAAACAGTCCTGTTGGGTGGTACACCCAGCCCCACATGGGAGCGACGAGCCGACTCCGGGCCCGGCATCTCTCATCGCCACCGTCCCTGAGGGAGCTTTCCAGGCTTGTGAAGCTCAACACAGGCGGGAACCACCTGTCCGGACTTCATTCCGGGGCCCGGGTCGGCGATTGGAGAGGCTAGGCGGATACCTCGACGATCATCTCGATTTCGATGGGTACGGTGTTGGGCAGGCTGCCCATTCCCACTGCCGAGCGGGCATGGCGTCCCTTCTCGCCGAAGATGCCCACCAGCAGGTCCGACGCACCGTTGGCTACCTGCGGGGTCTGGCCGAAGTCAGGGGCACAGTTGACCATGCACAGGAGCTTGACCACGCGGGTGACCCGGTCCAGGTCCCCGATCGACGCCTTCAGGTTGGCCAGCGAGTTCAGGATCGCCTGCCTGGCGGCAGCATATCCCTCTTCGATGGTCACCTGCGTGCCAACCTTGCCCACCGAGGTGTACCCGCCGTCGGGCAGCCGGTTGACCACACCAGCCACATACACCAGATTGCCGGTCTGCACTGCTCCCACGTAGTTGCCGCCGGGAGTTGGCGGCGGGGGCAGGGTGTAGCCCATCTCTTCAAGCTTCTTCTCTACTTCCATGGATGCCTCCTGGTGATTATGACGCGCAGTCGTATTGCCTCGAATCGGGACGGTGACATTGTAGCTTGGAAGGCTGGAATCGCAACCTGGAACCTATGCGCGCTGTCCGTGGGGCAATCGCCGCCCCTCGGCCTTGTTTCGATACAACAGCACCAAGCCCATTGGAGCCAGGATGGTTGTGACCACGGTCATCAGGATAGAGACGCCGAAGACTTCTTCCCCGATGATACCCTCGGCAAGACCGATGCCAGCAATGATGAGGGCCACCTCCCCACGGGGGAGTATTCCGACGCCCACCCTGGAGCTACCCCTCAAGTTGAACCCCGTGAAGAAGGCGGGCACCATACCGCCGATCACCTTGCCCCCGATGGCCAGCAGGGTTATCACTACCCCGAACACTATGGTGTCCACCATGGAGGATACATCGACCAGGGTCCCCATCACCACGAAGAAAACCGGCACCAAAGCCTCGTAGACCGCGGACAGGGGTTCCTCCAGTTCCTTGGCCAAGCTGGTGCCGGAAAGGGCCAGACCCATGGAAAAGGCCCCGATTATGAAGGCAAGACCAAAGGTCTCGGCCAAGCCCGCAGCAAGGAAGGCCAACCCCAGGAACAGGGCTACGGAGGCACCCCGCACTCGCATGGCACTGATCCCCCTCGCGATGTAGGGTGCCACCAGGGTACCGATAACCGACAACCCCAGCCAGAATCCCAGTGCCTTGGCGGCCACTATGCCAACATTGGAAGCAGACACTCCTCCCGCTGCGTGTATCCCGACCACCACCGTTAGAACGATGATTCCCAGCACGTCGTCCACCACGGCGGCCGCAATCACCGTGACCCCCTCCGACGAGTCCATGGCCCCCAGGTCGGACAGCACTCGTGCGGTGATCCCAACCGAGGTGGCTGTCATGATTGCCCCCATGAATAGGGCCTGGGCGTCGGTGAAACTTTCGGCGTGCCCCATGACCACCGTGCCCACCATGCCCAGAATGAAAGAGAGAAGCACTCCTCCCAAGGCCACCGCAGTGGCTGGACCGGCATATCGGAGGAATGCCTGCAGCTTGAGCTCCAACCCCACGAAGAACAGGAGCACGATGGATGCGACCTGGGCGATGGACCATAGCTCGGGGCTGACGGGGATGACCCCGCCGTCGGGGATGGCCGGGAAGGCCTCCCAGCCGAAGATGGGCATGCCTCCAAGTAGATGGGGCCCGATGATGACTCCGGCTGCCAACTCGCCCAACACGGGCGGTATATGCAGGAACCTGGTGCACAGTTCGCCGCCAAGCTTGGCGGCGATAAGTATGATGGCCAACTGGATAACCAGTTGGGTTACTATGGGGGTAATGTCCCCGTCCGCGGGGAGTACCGATGCGGTCACGACTACGGATTGTATCATCCGCGCTACCTGGAGGGGACGTTCAGCAGGGTCCTTGCTATGGTGTTGTCCGCCATTGGTGAGGCCGCGCCATGGGGCTGTAGCCAGTAGCTTATAATGGGACCAACTCAAGGGATGCGACGAGGCAACCACCGAGGTTCGACATGAGAGCGAGACCCACCGGCACGGTCACACCTGCGGAAGCCTTCATCAGGCTTCCCGACCCGCCGGAACCCGAGGACATGAACAACTGGAAATTCTTCAACTCCCTGGGCAACGGCATCAACCTCATCAGGCACCTGGGCAACGAAGCAAGAACGATTATCACCAGCGATACTTACGTCAGCCACGAACCCACGAGCTCTCCATCGGGACTCTTCCTTCCCGACCTGCTCATCGCATTGAATGTCGACCCCCAGGCCTGTGACGCCCGCAACGGGTACGTGATCGCGGAGCAAGGGAAACCACCCGACTTCGTGCTGGAGATAGGCTTGAGCAGCACCGGACAACGGGACGCCACGGTAAAGCGTGACGGGTACGCTGCCCTGAGTGTGGGGGAATACTGGAGGTTCGACCCATCGGGTGGCAGCTACCAGGGCACGCCTCTCGCCGGGGACCTGCTCGTGGCTGGTATCTACCAACCCATCGCTATCGAACGATTGGACGATGAGACCCTGCAGGGGTACAGCAACGCTCTCGACCTGAATTTGCGCTGGGAACGAGGCCAGTTGGGTTGGTACGACCCCCGGACCGGTGAACACGTCCTCCGGTATGACGACTATCGCGATCGTGCCCATGTCGCCGAAGCTCGTGTCCGTGAACTTGAAGCCGAACTCCGTCGCCACCAGCAGTTCTGACGCCCTACTCAATGGCACCGCGCCGTATCGAAGTTGAAGTAGATGCCTCCTCGCGTACCCTTCTCCTCGCCAACGCCCGTATCCCTTGGCATCGGAGTTATCGGAACACTCCGCTCGGCTTGACGCTAGGATAGTGCTTGCCTACCATGGGCCAACCATGCGAGTCCTGTTTCGTTCGCGTCGGTGGCACTGGCGAGCCCGGGTTCCAGGCAGGGAGCAAGAGTAATGGGTCGACGGGTCGGAGTAGTCTTGGCCGCCGGGACAGGTTCCCGCATGATGTCCAAGCTGCCCAAGGTGCTGCATAAACTCTGCGGCCGCGAACTTCTGCTCTATCCCGTCGACTGCCTGCGCCAAGCGGGCGTGGAAACCATCGTCGTGGTAGTCGCCCCTTCCAATGAAGAGGCGATACGCTCTCTCCTTGGAGAGAGCGTAGAGTACGTGGTGCAGCACCAGCCTTTGGGAACGGGCCATGCCCTGCTGGAGACGGCCCCTATGCTCAGGGACAATTCAGACCACGTCGCCGTGATTGGCGGCGACACCCCCTTGGTGCGCCCCGCCAGCCTGAAGGCCCTTTTGGATGCCCACCTTGCTCGCTGGGCGGGTATGTCTCTGCTGGTCTCGACCTCCGACCTGCCCGCCGATATGGGGCGCTTGACCCGCACCGCCGACGGACACGTCGAGGCCATACTGGAAGCAGCCGAAACCAGCGGTGCCATGGTGTCGCGGGAGGTGAACGGCGGGGTCTACTGGTTCCGTGGCTCGTGGTTGTGGCCCCAACTTTCCCGGATACCCATAGGAGGGCGTGGCGAGTTCTACCTCACCTCCCTTGCTCAGATGGCAGCCCAGCAGAACGTTGCTATCGAGACCCTCGAGGCGGGCGATCCCTCGGAGGTGCTCGGCGTCAATGACAGGGTGCAATTGGCCAACGCCGCCACTGTCCTCTATGCCCGCATACGCGAGGAATGGATGCGTCAGGGGGTCACCATGCTTGACCCTTCCACCACTTTCATTGACGCCTCAGCCCAACTGGGCCAGGACACCGTAATCTACCCGAATACCATGGTCCTTGGTCCTTCCCGCGTTGGCCTCGAATGTACGCTGGGCCCAGGCTCCGTGGTACGTGACTCCCAAATAGGCGACAGGTGCCGGGTGACCGCTTCCCACTTGGAGGGGTCGGTCCTGGAAGACGACGTGGAGATGGGGCCCTTCAGCCACTTGCGGCCAGGGACCCACATCGAACGAGGCGTCCACCTGGGCAACTTCTGCGAGGTGAAGAACAGCCGCTTGGGCCACGACTCGGCCATGGGACACTTCGGATATGTGGGCGACGCCACCGTTGGGGCTGGCGTCAATCTGGGGGCTGGGGCTGTCACCTGCAACTATGACGGCGTGGAGCACCAGAATACGGTTATCGAGGATGGGGCTTTTATCGGCTCTTCCACTATGCTGGTGGCCCCGGTGCGTGTTGGAGAGGACGCCATGACCGCTGCCGGCTCGGTGGTCACCACCGATGTTCCTCCCGCTAGACTGGCAGTGGGTGTACCTGCTAAGATACGCCGTAGCAAGAGGCTATCAGACAAGAAGAGGTAGTGATAACGGGCTGCCCGCCCCTGCCCTGCAAAGAGGCGGGAGTTTACAGACCTTGGATACCAGCCATTTAGGACAGACCAGCCAAGCCCCGGCGACTGTCGCCGCCCTGCCCTCCTTCCTTCCCGAAAAGCGCCGTCGCCAGTCCCCAGCCGCCCTCTCCGCCCCACGTCTCCCCCACCGTGGCTATTTCCTCCTGTTGAGTTCGCGCGTGGCAACGGGGAGGTCCACCCATGCTTAACGTTGCCCGCTGGGGTTCAGCCTTGGCTGGGCCCCTGCTCTCTCCCTTCCGGCGGGCTGGCTCCCAGAACGGCGACAGGACTCGCAGGCCAGCCATCGAGAACGGCAACGGCAAGCCCGACCGCGACGAGCTCCTCATCACCAAGGAGATGCAGGAACGCATGGACACCCGTGAAAGGGCCATGCTCAACGCCATTGTACGGCTGGAGGAAGCAACCGCCCGTGAGGTCATGGTGCCCCGTGTCGACATGGTCACGGTGGAAAAGGACTCCAGCCTCAGGCACGTGGCCCAGCAGATGGCAAGCATGGGCCATAGCCGGCTTCCGGTATACGACGGCGTCCCCGACCACATAATAGGGGTCCTGCACGTCAGGGACGTGCTGGAAATCCTGGCCGACGCCACCGACCGCCGCGATGTCAAGGACATCATACGCCCCACCCATTTCATCCCCGAATCCAAGCTCCTGGATGATCTCCTCCAGGAGATGCAGGAAAAGCACATCCAGATGGCCATCGTGGTGGACGAATACGGGGGCACCGAGGGGCTCGTCACCGTGGAAGACCTGCTCGAAGAAATCGTCGGCGAGATCGAGGACGAGTTCTCCGCCCTGAAACAGGGCCCCCAAATTGAGAGGATCTCCGATAGCGACCTGTTGGTAGACCCCACGGTCACCTTGGAGCAACTGACCGAGCTTATGGGCAGCCCTATCGTCGAGCCCGCCTACGACACCATTGGGGCTTATGTGCACGGGGCCTTGGGCAAGATGCCCGCAGCAGGAGATGAGGTAATGTTGGGCGAGTTGAGGGTGCGGGTCGTCTCGCTCTTGGGGAGGCGAATGCGCAAGCTCCGCGTCATGCGGGAGACCTCCTAGAGGGCTGCCACACCATAAACGCTGCTCCATCCCGTGGTGCCGCGGTGCGCAATGCCCAGCAGCGTTTAATCCAAGCCCACCCCTTGGACCGGGTCTCCGGTGTGTTCCCACCCAAGGGCGGGCAAAACATAGCGGGCTCCCTCCGTCACCACTTCCGTGGCCGCGGGGTTGCCCGCTATCATGCGTTGGTCGGTCGGGGGGACGGTTTACTTGCTCTCTTCGACAACCAAGAGGGGTTGCGTGGCTACGGCAGAGCCCCGGGTACCCGACGCCTTGATGGTGTAGACGCCGGGTTCGATATCCCGCGGTAGGGAATGGACCTGGATATAGAAGGCCCGGTTGGCGTTGGCCCGGGCTTGCGTGGCCCCCAACGGTATGACAATGTTGCCCTGCGGCTGGCGCTCGATCTGGATGAACACCAACTCGCCCGGGACGAACCCTGACCCCAACACTTCGAAGGAGGGCCGACCCGCTTCTACTGTGTGCGGATGGACAATTATTTCGGTGGTCTGAGGCTCGAGGCGGGCTTGAGACCACGGCCCAGGGGCGCCCGCTGCCCAGGCCACTCCGATTGACAGTACGGCAGCAAGCATGCCAAGAGCCACAAGGGATACCTTCGTGCCCAGAAACCGCCTCATGGGGCCTCCTTCATGTGTCTACCCGGAGGGAACTCAAAGGGTTAGGGGTCTCCACCCTTATGGGGCGTGGTAACCCAGCCGTATGTTAGTGTCCTGTAGGAACGATGTCAAGGGTAGTCAACCCTGCATAGCGCGAAAATGCTGCCAGCCTATCGCCACCCTGTGGATCCGCTTGCTACCCGTTCCAGTCTGGGCTATTCTCGACGTGTCGGGGAGAGGTGGCCGAGTGGCTTAAGGCGCCGCTCTCGAAAAGCGGTATCCCGCAAGGGATCGTGGGTTCGAATCCCACCCTCTCCGCCATTTTCACACTCTTTCAGCCCTAATCAGACTTACTTCGTGCCTCGGAGGCGGGAAATGAACGTAGATTTGGTGCACGTACACACCAGGGACGGTATCCGTCTCGACGGTTTCATGCGCAGGCCCACCACGCCCGACCCCTCCCGCTTCGGGGTGGACGTGGCGATCTGCTTCCACGGAGTCACCGGCAACTTCTACCAGGCTGGTGTCTTCGACGAGGCCACCGAGCGGCTGACCGAGGGTGGCTGTGCCGTCCTCCGAGTCAACAACCGGGGGCACGATCCCATCAGCATGCCAGCCTACAACAGTGCTGGCCTCTCACCCTTGGGCGCGGCCTACGAAACGGTGGACGACTGCCGGCATGACTGGGACGCTTGGGTCGAATTCGCCGTGGAGCAGGGCTTCCACAACATCGCCCTCTGGGGGCACAGCTTGGGCGCGGTCAAGTCCATCTACTACATGGCCAAGGAGAACGACCCGCGGGTCCGCTGCGTCGTCGCCGCATCGCCTCCCCGCTTCTCCTATGAACTGTTCACCCAAGCCCCCGATGAAGGAGCGGAGTTCCGCAGGGTGTGCCAACTGGCCCAGCAGCATGTGGATGCAGGACAACCTGAAACCCTGCTGCAAACGGCACATCCCGTCCCTCTGCTGGTCGCAGCCCGCGTGTTCCTCGACAAGTACGGACCCGAAGCCCGATACGATATCGTTGAACACATACCCAACCTCAAGGTGCCTACCCTCCTGTTCATCGGGACCGACGAAACGCCCCGCCTCTCCTTCGCCGAATCTCCTCCCGTGATGCGCCAACTCCAAGCCCAGATGCAGGACTTCCGCTTCGAGTCCATACCCGAAGCAGACCACTTCTACACCAACCAGCGGGACTACGTATGGGACTTGGTGAGCGGGTGGCTGCGGTCGGTGAAGCATCCTGCCTGACCTCATCATACGGCCCACAGGTCTGGACGCCCTACCCGTGGGCCGATATGATTCCTTCTCGTCGTTCCGGGAGAGGTGCTGGAGTGGTCGAACAGGCGCGCCTGGAAAGCGCGT
>JAAXIE010000109.1 GCA_012270525.1 Dehalococcoidia bacterium
CATGGACAACTGGCAGGAATGCACCGCCACTTCCAAGGGCTTGGTTTCGCGACGAGTACCCCTGAACAACCAGATGGGTATCGGCCACGACTCGTTCAACGAGGACCTGATGGCGTGGACCAGCGACTTCCGGATGAGCGAGAACACCCATCGCCGCTTCTACTCCCGCTGGGCCCGGTTCATGGAAGCCAGCAGTTGGGCTGACATAAAGACGTACCAGTTGGGACAGTAACGGGAGGACTCAAGACGCATCTCTTGGTGGTGGCCACTGTGCTCTCTTTTGTAATGCTGGCGGCCAGCAACAACCCAACGGAAAAAACCGACGGAGACATGGCCTTCATCGCGCAGCAGGAAGGCGTGCCTTGTGAGGAAGCAGAACGTCTCTGGGGCTGGCATGGTGAATTTGCCACCCTACTGGACAGCATTATCGCCGACAACGCGGGCAATTATTCTTCGGCAGAGTTCGGTGACGGCAGAGCCGTCGTCAGCTTCGCAGGGGCTGTCCCAAGCTCGGTGAGGGCCAGCCTCAACGAATTCAGCGCCACTAACCATGTCCCCATAACGGTCCAAGGGCATGCCGGTTTCACGGATCAGCAATTTGAGCAAGCGGTGTGGGTGACAGGCGGTGTGCTCCGGGACCTACCTGGCGTGAAAAGTGCCTTCACATGGGGATCCGCAGGAAGTATTACGGCCGAAGTCGCGCTTGAACCTGCAGCATTTGCGAGTCATGATGTGGCGCTTAGGGAGCTGGTGTCAAAGACCGAGGAAGCTATCTCGTCTTTCCCCGGGGTCACGGTGACGGTGGCGATCCGTGACCGTGCTGTCGGCGTTGCCCCTGACCCTTTTACGCCTCATAATCAGTCGGTAGATTCAACGGGAGGAAGGCGGTAGCCATGGACCAGGATACGGTACGCGAGATAGAGCAGTTCCTGTACCAAGAGGTGCGCCTGCTGGATAACCGGCGGCTGCACGAGTGGCTGGAGCTCTGGACAGATGACGCGCACTACTGGGTGCCGGTGCGCACCACGCGCTACCCGCGCATCAGCAAGGCCATCTCCATCGCTGACCAGGACCGTTACGTCGAGGACGAGATATCCAAGGAAGACGAACTTGCCATCCTCGACGAGGACAAGGACAGCTTGGAACGACGCGTCGCCCGGTTGGATACCGGAATGGCTTGGGCCGAAGACCCGCCCTCCCGCACCCGGCACCTGATCACCAACATCGAGGTGCAGGAAGGCCAGAAGAGCGACGAGGTGCAGGTGTTCTCCAATTTCATCATGTACCGCACCCGTGGCGAGACGGAGCAGGACTTCTACGTCGGCTGCCGGGAGGACACCCTGCGAAGGGTCGACGGCTCGTGGAAGATATGCCGGCGCAAGGCTGTCCTGGACCAGAACGTCCTGCTCGCCAAGAACGTCAGCAACTTCTTCTAGGGGAGGGCCGGGCGGCCACAGTGCCTCCTGTGAGAAACGCGGTCGGCAACTTGGGACGTTGGTCGTTCTGCTAAGGGGCGCAACCCACCGACACGCGTCGTGTGGCGTTCCTCGCATTCAGGATTCTGCGTACCCTTAACCATTTCTTCCTGACGGGAGTCCGTCAGCCTGCGATGAGTTTCTTCAGCAGCCTGGCACTGCTGTGGGGGGCGGACAGCACCGGCACGGATGCCTTTGACGCTACCTGCGCGTATGCAGCGGCGAAGGAAAACTGCCCTAGCACCACCAGGTCGACGCTGGGGGCCAGTGCTTCCACCTCTTCCAGCAGGCGCCGCTCCAAGCCACTGACACCCTCGGCCCGCAACACGGGTATCAGGTCTTCTGCGAGGGCGAGGTGCGGTTGCAACTCAATGCCTCGAGCGGTGGCCGACCGTCGCAGGTAGTACTCGGAGTCCCGCAGCGTGGCTGGGACTGAGGCTATGACGCCCACCCTCCTGCCGTGGTCCAAGGCTTCTTCCACCACCGGGCCGTAGGACGATACCACAGGGACATCCACCAGGTCGGAAGCGGAGTCGACCACCGGGGCATAGACGGAGCAGGCCAGACCGACGGCATTGGCCCCGTGCTCGGCCCCATAGCAGATCAACCCGCTCATGCGGCGTCTGAGGGCTGGGGTTATGTGGTCGTCGAAATCGAGGAACAGGCCCTCGTCCAGGAGGTTGACCACTTCCGCTTCGGGGAAGACTTCGCCGAAGGCCGTGTTCACCGGAGGGATGGACTCGGCGATAGCATGAATCATGACGACACGCATTGCGGTATGATACCTCGCGGCGATGAATACCTGGTAGCAACGGGACCCTTGGGGTCGCCGTGCTGGCGAGAGGTTGCTTCAGACGCCCAGGTAGCTGCGCTTGATCTCCTCGTTTTCCCATAACTCGCGAGGAGACGACTCGTATACTATCCTGCCTTTGGTCATCACGTAAACGTGGTCGGCCAGCCTGAGGGCAAAGGGCAGGTTCTGCTCCACCAACAGGATGGAGAGTCCCTCGTCCTTCAACTGCTGGACGACCCGCCCCAGCTCCTGTACCAACAGTGGGGCGAGTCCTTCCGTTGGCTCGTCCATCAGCAGGAAATCGGGGTTGCCGACGAGGGCCCGGGCACTGGCGAGCATCTGCTGCTCGCCGCCACTGAGGCGGTTACCACGGTGCCGTATGCGTTCCTGTAGCCGCGGGAACACGGAGAACACCCTGCTGGTATCCCATCCCCCGGCACGAGGCTGGGATGCGATGCCCAGGTTTTCCCTGACGTCCAGGGAGGGGAATATGCGCCGACCTTGGGGCACGAGTCCCATGCCCAACTTGGCTATCTTCTGGGCAGGCAGAGCGGTGATGTTCTGGCCCTTGAAGGTGATGGAGCCCCGGCGGGGTGGTGTAAAGCCCATGATGGAGCGGATGAGGGTGGTCTTGCCGACGCCGTTACGGCCCAGCAGGGCCACCACCGAGCCCTTTTCCACATTTAGAGACATGCCTTGCAGCACGTAACTATCGCCATAGTAGGTGTGAACATCATCGATTTGCAGCATCAGGTGAACAGCTCTTCTCCGGCCGTGCCCAGGTATATGTCGGTCACGCTCTGGTCGGCCTGAATCTCCTGAGGCGTTCCCTCCGCGAGGAACTGCCCCATGTGCAGAACTGTGATGTGCTCTACCAGGTCGAAGACCACATCCATATCGTGCTCAATCAGCAGGATGGACATTTCCCGGGGCAGGTCCCGTATCAGTTGGGTGACGGTGGCAGTCTCGGCTGTAGAGAGACCGGCAGTAGGCTCGTCAAGGAGCAGGACTTGGGGGTCTCCCGCCAATGCCAGCAGTATCTCCACCTGGCGCTGCTCACCGTAGGAAAGGTTGCGCACTATAGAGTCGCGGGCATCGGTGAGTCCCCATGTCTCGAGCATCTCTTCGGCTCGATCGTAGAGGGCACGGTATGAAGTACGGGGACGGTGCATGGCCAGCTTCATGGGCCGGTGGGCCTGTATCCCCAGGAGCACGTTGTCCAACACCGTCAGGTTGGGGAACAGGTTGGTCACCTGATAGGTGCGGGACATTCCGAGGAGGGCGCGTCGATGGGCGGGCAGGGGCGTGACATCGCGTCCAAACAGGTGCACCCGCCCGGATGAAGGGGGCACGGTACCACTGACGATATGGAAGAGGGTAGTCTTCCCAGCCCCGTTGGGTCCGATGATGGCGTGGCGTTCACCTGGCTCGACCGACAGGTTGATTCCCTGCAGGGCCTGCAGCGAGCCGAAGTTCCGGGATACATTATCGACCCTCAGGGATGGTGCGGAGCTCATGAACGCCTGTCCCCGCTTCCGGTGGCGGTTTCAGGTCTGTCTGCAGCCGCGGCTGCCGTCCGGCGGCTGCCAAGGGTATCGAGAACTATCTTGCGCAGCCACTCGGAGCGGGCTATGCCGAAGATGCCTCGGGGTGCGAACAGGACCACCACAACGTAGATGATGCCCAGTATGAGCAGCCATCTTTCCGTGTAATCGCTGAGGAAGTTTTCCAGGAAGACGATGAACCCAGCCCCTATGGCTGGCCCGAACAGGGTGCCGGGGCCGCCCAGCACCACCATCAGGAAGGCCTCGGCCGAGGGCAGTATCCAGATGTCCAGGGGGCTGACAAAGTTGTTCAGATAGACGAAAAGGGCACCTGCCACACCGGCGAAGATACCGGCAAGGATGAAGGCGAGGTACTTGTAGAGCCACACGTT
>JAAXIE010000092.1 GCA_012270525.1 Dehalococcoidia bacterium
ACGGGCAGCCGCATGGACGAGGTGATCTACGAGGAATTCAAGGGGACCGGCAACATGGAGTTGCACCTGGAGCGGAAGCTGGCCGAGCGGCGCATCTTCCCGGCCATTGATATCCAGCGCAGCGGGACACGCCGGGAGGAGCTCTTCTTCGACGACACTACCACCAAGAATATCTGGTTGCTGCGTCGCATGGTGGGCCTGATCGCCACCGACAACGTGAACGCAGCCGATGCCACCGAGAAGATTTTGGAGCGGCTGACGCATCATCGCACCAACGCCGACTTTTTGGCCAACCTGACCAAGCAGACCTAGGGGGGCCCAACCTGCAACTGGAGACCCTCCACTCGGAAGGGGTCTCCGCCTTCTCAGGTTGAAGCCCCAGTCTTTCTCCGCCTGGAAGCTTCGGAGCAATCGAACCCGGTGCTGCGCGACACCAAGGGAGAGATGGGCCCTTCTCGCACCTCCCTATCGAGAATGCCCGTGAGGACAAAACATGACGACCAGTGCCACCATGGAGTACATCTCCAGTGCCAGGGACTTCCTGGAGAGGGCTGACGGCTATCTTTCGGAAGGGGACTTGCACCAGGCATCAGAGAAGGGTTGGGGGGCCGCTGCTCATATGGCGAAGGCGGTGGCGGCCGCGCGGGGCTGGGAGTACGAACGGCATGATGATTTCCACGGGGTCGTGCGCAGGGCCCAGTCCCGGCTCAGGGAACGACGGCTGTGGACGTGGGCCAGTTCCGCGAATATGCTGCATACCCTGTTCTACCAGCGCAGGACGGGGTTGGATGCCGAGGCGGTCCGCCTCTATCTTGCCGACGTACGGTTGTTCGTCGATGCCCTGGAGCGGTTGACCAGGAACTGAGCCGGGTTGACCGGGCAAGCCCCGATCACATCCGACTCTGATTCGAGGGCAGGCTAGCCGCCTGCCAGTTTGGGGAATGGCAATGGCCACGGTGGAAGCGAAGTTGCAGGAACTGGGGTACGAACTGCCGCCGTTGCCCGAACCCATCGGGAACTACCTGCCCCTGACGCGCAGTGGCAACATCATGTGGATGGCGGGGGTGGGTTCCCGCCGGTCTTCCGGCGAACGCATATCGGGCAAGCTGGGCACCGACCTGACCATCGAGCAGGGCTATGAGGCGGCTCGGTGGGCCGCGCTGAATCTGTTGGCGCGTATGAAAGCGGAGCTGGGGGACCTGGACCGTGTGACCCGCATCCTGAAGGTGGTGGGCATGGTGAACAGCGATCCTGCCTTCACCGAGCAGGCGGCGGTGGTGGACGGGGCCTCGGACCTGTTCGTGGCCCTTTACGGCGAGAGGGGGCGCCATGCCCGTTCGGCACCGGGCATGGCCGTCCTGCCAGGCGACACCGCCGTCATCTGCGATTGCGTCATCGAGGTAGACGGCGGGTAGCCAAGCTGCTGGTGCCTTCGGTGCCCGGCACCCTCACCGGATGGCGGTGGCGGGCTGGTGGGACAGGAGGAAGTCACGCACCTGGTCGATGGTGCGCTCCTTGATGTCGTGCGACTCCTTCCAAGGGTAGACGGTCACCTGGGCGTTCGGGGCGAGGTCGACCAGGTCCATGGCGGCGTCGTACGAATGGGCCGGTGTGTCGTCGGGCATCACCAGCATGGGAGTCTGGCAGGAGCGGGCGAAATCCCTGGAGACGCAGTACATGAAGTCCGGTTGGATGCGATAGAGGTTGTGCAGATACTGCTCCACGACCTCCATGGTGAGGTCGGGGCGACCGGCGCATAGCTCGGGACCCCAGGCATCGCGACCGGAATCGTACATGGCATCGGGTGTCTTGCTGGCGTGTCCGACGGGCTGGCAGAGAACGGCAGCGAGTACCCGGTCGGGTGCCCGCTCGATGAGTTTGAGGGCGAACGGGCCGCCGATGCAGTAGCCCATGAAGAGGAACTCGTCGATGCCGAGATGGTCCATCAGACCCAGTTGGTCGTCGGCGAAGGCTCCCCATGGGTCATTGACCTGCACCGGCCCGGTGGACTGGCCACCGTTCGCATTGCGCTGGTCCATGGTGATGCAGCGAAAGTTGTCCTTGAATACTTCCATCGCGTTGAACACCTGGTTGGGCCAGAGGTCGACCCTGGAGTTCAATCCGCCACCGGGGGTGACCAGGAGCGGAAAACCGGAGCCGATTTCCTCGTACCGGATGCGGACATCTCCATGGGTGTAGAACGGCATCGAAGCATCTCCTTCATAATGTCCCGTGGGACTGGTTTGCGGGCAATTGTAGCTTGGGGGGCCATCCTGTCAACGCGAGGCCTTGCTATCTGCAGCAGGTGCCGTACGGTGTATGTCGGCCGAGTGCCAGCTTGGCCCACTGGAACTATGCTGAAGACCATGCCAGAATCGTGAAATCAGGCGGGACCATGCCCCCGAAGACGAAGGAGACGAAGGAGAGGTCAGGCCGAATGTTCGAGACTGGTACCCTACGCCGGACGGCGCTCGTCTTGGTGATCGCCGGTCTGCTATGGAACCTGGTAGAGGCCGTGGTGTCTCTCTGGGCTGGCTTGCAGGCTGGCAGCGTAGCGATACTGGCTTTCGGGCTGGACAGCATCATCGAGCTTCTCGCTGGTGGCGTACTGGTGTGGAGGCTGAGTCGAATTCGGGATGAGTTGGAGTCGGAGGCCGCGGAGAGACTGGCACAAAGGCTGGTGGGCCTCAGCTTCTTTCTCCTGGCGGGGTACATTGTGCTCCATTCGACCGCCAGCCTGGTCGGGTGGTTGCCCGAGCCCCACCCGAGCCTAGTGGGCATCGGTCTCGTGGTGGCCAGTGCGGTCGTGATGACCGTCCTCTACGTGGGCAAGATGCGGGCGGCCACCCGGATGCAGTCCGGGGCGTTGCGGGCCGAGGCCATGGAGAGCCTGTTCTGCGACCTCCAGGACCTGTCCATACTGGTGGGGTTGGGCCTCAATACCCTGTTTTCCTGGTGGTGGGCGGACCCCGTATCGGCCCTGTTCCTCGTTCCTTTCTTCATCAAGGAGGGGAGGGAGAACCTCTCCGGTCATTGTGAGGAGGATGAGCAGCAGAGATCATTGGTGTGCTTTTGCCTCAGCTGCTTCTACGGCATGCGCAGTTGCCGGGCGGCATGCTGCCAAGCCTGACCAACGAGATTGCCTCCGGCCTCAGCGGTACCAACCCATGCCGCGGTGGAAACCTCTCAGGTAGGCGATCTGCCCGCCGTGGGCCACGTTCTCCAGCACCAGTTGGCCAAGGGCGGTACCCAGGGTATGTTCCTGCCGCAGGGCGGTGGGAGGAAACACGACGCGCCTTTCCAGGTCTTCCGAAGAGAGGGATGGCACGTAGTCCCTGGTGATCGATTTGGTGGCCTCGAAGTAGCCGACCTGCACCTCCCTGGCTGGAGGTCTCCATGTGGTCAGGTCGGCCCCCATGCCGAGTCCATCCACGTTATCCGCCATACCGTATTTCTCGCACCAGCCGTCGCTGGACCACAACTCGGGCTTGGACTGGA
>JAAXIE010000230.1 GCA_012270525.1 Dehalococcoidia bacterium
ATTCCGAGCCGGTCGGACGTCACTACCCCGGCAAGGGACATACCACCCCAGAGCGGTTGCTGACCTTCTGCCAGAACTTTCCACGGAACATCATCATCTGTGCCCATTGGGGCGGTGGCCTGCCCTTTTTCGCCCTGATGCCGGAGGTGGACCAGAACTTGAAGAACGTTTATTTCGACAGCGCCGCCACGCCATTCCTGTACCGGCCCGCTGTGTACTCGGCTGCTGTCCAATCTGCGGGTTGCGGGCGAATCCTCTTCGGCAGCGACTATCCCTTGCTGGGTTACGACCGTGCTTTGGGCCAAGTCCATCAAGCCGGTCTGAGCCCTGAAGCCTTGGAGAAGGTGCTGAGTCGGAATGCTGCTCGGTTGCTCGGGTTGTGACCCATGGAAACCCTGCCCGATTATCTCGTACCCGGCCTCGACATCGTGTTCATAGGTCTCAACCCGTCGACCATATCGGTGAAAGCTGGGCATTATTTCGCCAACCCTCGCACCCGCTTCTGGACCGCCCTGCACCAGTCGGGCTTGGTGCTGCAGGCTGAGTTGGTGTCCCAGCTTTCGCCCGAGCACGACCGTACTTTGCTCCAACATGGCATCGGTCTTACCGATGTGGTCAAACGGCCTACCTCGCAGGGATCGTCTCTGAAGGCTTCCGACTACCGGCGGTGGGCCCCGGTGCTGAAGCACAAGCTAGAGACCTACCGACCATTGGTGGCCTGCTATCATGGGATGATGGCCTACCGGAACTACCTGTGGCACGGAGAGGGAGTCCGCCTGGGTGAGGCGAAATTGGGTCGGCAAGACCGTGAAATCCGCGATAGTCGAGTGTTCGTGACCCCCAATCCCAGCCCGGCAAACGCCCGCTATTCCGTCTCCGACTTGGCTGGATGGTACCGTGAATTGGGGCGGTTCGTCGCAGAACTGAAGCAAGCATGAGCGAAACAGTCCGGGTGTTTGTCGCGCTGCACTTGCCCGAGATCCAGCGAAGGGTCTTGGAAGTCGTCATAGCGAGTCTTCGCGAACAGGGTTTGATAAATGTCCGGTGGGTCCATCCTGAGGGCATCCATCTAACGCTAAAGTTCTTGGGGGATATCTCAGAATCGCAATTGGAGCTGGTTTCGCGGGCAATGACCGAGGCCGCTGGGGAGTCCGCACCATTTCACTTGCAGTTATCGACACTTGGCGTATTCCCGAACCTCAAGCGAGCACGCATCCTCTGGTGTGGTGCCGTCGACCAGTTGCGACACCTCTCGGCACTCCAGGAAAGAATGGAAGGCGGGTTGGAGGCACTGGGCTATCCCAGGGAGGCCCGGCCATTCTCCCTACACATCACCTTGGGCCGAGTGAGAGACGGTAACCATCCGCCTGACCCAGCCCTGCTCCAGCAAGCGTTGGAAGCATGCACTCCGAGCGGAACGGAGCCTTGGCTCGTAAACGAGGCGTGCCTGATGCGTACCACCCCGCTGCCAGGCGGCTCCCGGTACGATGTCATCGCCAAGGCCAAGCTTAGAAGCCAAAGTTAGCCACCGGGGGTGAACTTGGAGTCCCGTAGCACTGAACTTGGTCCTGTGGCCCCTTTCGACTTCGACCTCACCGCCGGCTCGCACACCTACTTCCGGGGTACCTACGGGGCCGACATGCTGGAGGGCGGCGATTACCGTCGCTTGCTGAATGTCGACGGCCGGTTGGTGCTTGCCCATGTACGGTCTACTGGCTCTACCTGCGCCCCCTCTCTCACGGTGACAGCCCGTGGGCCGCAGGTCAGCGAGAGTGACCTGGATGTGGTGAGCGATGCCATGGCATGGAACCTGGGGACTGACGCCAACATGGAAGACTTCTACCGGTCGGTGAAGGGCGATGCAGTGTTGCAACGCATAACCTCGCAACTGCATGGTCTGCATCCCACCAGGGCATTGTCGGTTTTCGAGGCCATGGTGCTGGCCATTTCGGGACAGCAGATCGCAGCCGCCGTCGCACGAATCGTGCGGACCCTACTCATTGAGAGCTATGGTCGGAGCATGGAGGTGGATGACAGGACGTACCACGCGTTCCCAACGCCAGACGCACTGTTGGACGCAGGTATCGACGGCTTGCGCAGGATGAAGTTGAGCCAGCGTAAGGCGGAGTACATCCTTGGGATCGCCGAGGAGATCGAAGAGGGCACACTGGACTTGGAGGGCCTGAAAGACGCAACCGATGAGGAGGTGGTGGAGCGGGTGACCCGCCTGCGGGGCGTGGGCCACTGGACCGCGCACTGGCTGCTCATTCGAGCACTATCCCGGACCGATGCCTTTCCCTCGGGGGACTTGGCGTTGAAACGCGTGGTCTCCCAACTCTACTTCGACGGCCGCCCCCTTACCGATCGCGAGGTCGAGGAGTTCTCGGTACGCTGGTCCCCCTACCGTAGCTATGCCATCGTCTATATGTTCGCTGCGGGTCGCCAGGGTCTACTTGAACCGATGCAGGCCAGTCGTCGTTAGACCTCCGAAGGGGACCGTCATCGGGAGGGGAGCCAAGACCAGCGGACCGCCGTCCATCGCCACGTGGGGCCGAGGCGGACCCTCTGGACCCGTCTATCGGAACATGCCCATGAGGTTGCGTGGGCCACGGCCTTGGGAAAACTGCTTCATCATCTTCTGGGCCTGACGGAACTGGTTGAGTATCTGGTTCACGTCCTGGGGGGTGGTACCGCTCCCCTTGGCGATGCGCCTCCGCCGTGAGCCGTTGAGGATGGAAGGGTCGCGTCGCTCCTGGGGGGTCATGGAGCGAATAATCGCTTCGGCCTTCACGAGGCCGCTGCTGTCCAGGGCATCGGTGGGCAGGCGCTTGCTCAGTTGAGAGAAGCCGGGAATCATCTCCATGATCGAGGAGAGCGACCCCATCTGCTTCACTCCCTGAAGTTGCTCCAGGAAGTCCTCCAAGTCGAAGGTCGCGCGCCGGATCTTGCGTTCCATCTCCTTGGCCTGCTTCTCGTCCACGAACTCTTGGGCCCGCTCCACCAGCGTCAGCACATCCCCCATGCCCAGAATCCGGGACGCGGTGCGCTCCGGGAAAAAGGGTTCCAGGGCATCGGTGCGCTCGCCAGTGCCCATGAACTTGATGGGTATGCCCGTGACCTGTGAGATGGAAAGCGCAGCCCCACCGCGTGCATCCCCGTCCATCTTGGTGAGAATCAGGCCCGTGACGCCAACGTACTCGTTGAACCCTTGTGCCGTGGCAACGGCCACCTGGCCCGTCATTGCGTCCACCACCAGCAGAGTTTCCCGGGGGGAAACGGCGGCATGTACCTGCCGTAACTCTTCCATCATCTCGTCGTCGATTTCCAAGCGTCCGCCGGTATCGACGATGACGAAGCTCAGGCCAAGAGCCCGGGCGTGAGCCAGGCCGCTGGTTGCTACCCTGACTGCGGTGGAGGCTTCCTCCCGGTAGACGGGTACGTCCAACTGGCGACCCAGCACGGCAAGCTGCTCGATGGCAGCGGGACGGCGCAGGTCGGCTGCCACCAGCAGGGGATGATGCCCTTGGCGTCGAAGGTGCACGGCCAGCTTGGCGGCAGTGGTCGTTTTGCCCGATCCCTGCAGGCCTGCCATCATCACCACCGTTGGAGGTTGGCTGGAAACGCCGAGCTTGTGGTCTCCGGCTGTTAGAATGGCTGTCATCTCGTCGTTGACGATCTTGACCACCTGTTGGCCCGGGCTGAGGCTCTCCAGGATATCGCTGCCCAAGGCCCGTTCCTTGACGCGGGCTACCAAGTCGCGTGCCACCCGGAAATCGACGTCGGCTTCCAACAGGGCGCGACGCACCTCCCGAAGCCCGTCATCCACGTCGCGTTCGGTCAGCCGTCCACGGCCTGAGAGTCGTTGGAAGACCCCGTTCAGTTTCTCGGTCAGTGTGTCGAACATACCCAACCTTCCTTCCTTGATGGATTCTAGGGGGCCTTGGCTGCCAACGTCAAAAAGAAGGCCTGGTCGGGCTCCAGTTGGCCCGTTGTTCCTGCGGTGTACCGCCCCAGTCCAGAGCCAACCGTGTTAACATAAGTCGCCATGGTTCCATTGAAGCTCACTCTCAACAACTTTCTCTGCTATCGCGGCGAGGTCGCTCCCCTGGATTTCCGGGGCATCCATGTAGCCTGTTTGTCCGGACAGAACGGCCACGGCAAGTCGGCCCTGCTGGATGCCATCACTTGGGTCCTGTGGGGCAAGGCCCGCGCCTCCGACGATTCCCTGATCTACTATGGGGCCGACGAGATGCGCGTCGAGCTGGAATTCGGAGTTCGGGACGATCGCTACCGCGTGACACGCCACCGTGTCAAGGCCAAGGCTCGTAGCCGGAGCGGCACATCGGACCTGCAACTCCAGATTGCCAATGGCGATGCCTATACGCCCATCACCCGCAACAGTCTGCGGGATACTGAGGCCGAAATACGCCGCATCATCGGCTTGGACTACGACACCTTCATCAACAGTGCCTTCCTGCTGCAGGGCCGGTCTGACGAGTTCACCAATAAGACGCCCGGAAAGCGCAAGGAGGTGCTGGGCAAGCTGATCGGGTTGGAAGAATATGACGCCTTGCAGGAGCGCGCGAAGGAGCGGGCTAAGGAGAAGGGTGCCGAGGCCCTTCAGATCGAGGGACGTCTGCAGCATATCCAACAGGAACTGGGTCGCAAGCCCTCCCTCCAAGAGAAGCAGCAGGAACTGTCCCAGCAGAAGGCCCTCGTGGAGGAGCAGCTGAAGGCGAAGCAGGCCGAACGCGAAACGGTCAGGGTGCGGGTCGAGTCCCTGCGCGCCGACAAACGCGCCTTGGCCGACCTGAAGGAGAGTTCAGCCCGCGCCCAGGAACAAATCGACCAACTTGAGAGCCAGGTGAACACGCACCAGCAACGGATCCAGCGGTATCAAGCAGTGATCGGCCAGCGCGAAGGCATCCAC
>JAAXIE010000253.1 GCA_012270525.1 Dehalococcoidia bacterium
GGGCGAGACTCCAAGGGCGTGGGTTGCGGCCGCCGGCGGGTGCGCTCATCATGCCCTCCCGAACAGGCCGTTGGGGCGCAGTGCCAGAACAATGGCCATAGGAGCGTAGATGGTCACTTGGGCCAAAGTGGGTGATAGTGTTCCGGGAAACTCGGCGATGATGGCCTTGGCATAGCTATCCACCAAGCCGATGAATATAGCCCCCACCAAGGCCCCGCGCAGGCTGCCCAAGCCTCCCACTATGACCACGACGAAGGCGAAAACGAGAATCTCGAAATCGTAGGCGGGACCCACGGCAGTGTTGGCCGTTCCGAGCACGCCAGCCGCCCCTGCTAGCAGGGCCCCCAAGCCGAAAACCGCAGTGAAGACGAGGGGCACATTGATGCCCAAGCCACGGGTCATCTCCTCGTCGTCCACACCAGCGCGTACCACCGCTCCAACCCGGGTCTTTTCCTGGAGCAGACCCATGCCAATAGCCAGGACGACTCCAAGGCCGAGGAGGAAAATCTTGTAGACGGGGTACTTTATCGACCCAATTTGGACGGAACCGTCGAACAGGTCGGGCTTGGTGATGGACTGGGGATGTCCGCCCCATATCCACAGCGCAACGTCGGCGATGATGAACAAGAATCCGAAGGTGACCAGTATCTGGGCCATTTCATCATGCATGAACCGGTCCAGAAGCAGCTTCTGCATGAGGATGCCGAGGACGCAGATTGATGCTGTGCCTGCCAACAGGCCCAGCCAGAATATCTCGGTCTCGCGGGAGACGGTGATCCCCACGTAGGCCCCAAGCAGGTAGTAGGAGCCGTGGGCAAGATTGAGAACCCGCATCAACCCGAAAATGAGGGATAGTCCGGCAGCCACCAGGAAGAGCAGCATGCCAAAGGAGAGGCCGTTCAGTGTATGGGTAAACCAGACATCCACTTAGAAACAGCCTTCTACCCGAGGGACCGCCATGTCTTTGCGCCGGACCATCCTTGCATTTGAGTCTTCCTCGCGCAGCATCACGAAACCCGCCCATGCTGTCCCCGGTGTGCCAATTCAGGGAATCAGCGGGAGGCGACTGCCGGAACGGGTCTCAGGATGGCTAGCTCGGATTGAGCAGGGCGTTCTTCTCTTCCTCGCTCATGCCCCAGAACTGGTCCACATCCTCGATGGTGTCGACCAGCACGTTGTAGGCCGTTCCATCGGGTCCGATTTGCACCTCGCGCACATACACGTTGAGAATGGGATTCTGGTACTCATCGTACCTGAAGGGACCCATGGGGCCGTCGAAGGTCACCTCGCGTGCTGCCGCCATGAACGCATCGCGGTCTTCCACGTTACCGTTGACCGCCTTGATGGCCTCGCCCAAGGCCTTCGCTCCGGTATAGCCTATGGCGGTGTAGTAATCGGGCAACCGGCCATTGGCGGCTTCGTACGAATCCTTGAATGCGTTGTTGGCCGGGGTATCGAGGCACAAGCAGTAGGCCAGGTAAGAGATGACCCCCTCGGCCGCCTCCGGTGTCTGGTTGGGCAACTCCAATCCATCTTCGACCACGCTTCCGAGGCCCGTGAGGGGGACGTCGTCGCGCAGTCCGAACTCATGCTGTTGATTGATGAAGGGCACCGCAGTAGCACCCCACAGGATGGCGTTGACCGCGTCGATCTCATCGGTCTTGATGGCGGTGATGTACGTAGAGGTCTCAGTCTCTCCGAGTCTCGGATAAAGCTCCTGCACCATCTCGCCGCCGGCACGCTCCAGGGAGTTCTTGAACGCGGTCAAGTGCTCATGGCCTGCGGCATAGTCCAGGGCGAGTCCTGCTATTTTCGAGTAGCCCAGTTCGTTGACATAATACTCGCCCATGGGTAGGTGCAACTGGTCGCTGGAGAAGGCGGTGCGGAAGATGTTGGGAGCGCGGTCTCCTTGAGTCAGGCCGTTCGCGGTGGCTTGGGTGATGAAGATGGGGACTTCCGACTGCCGGATATAGTCTGCTATCCCATAGGCCACACCGCTGCTGACAGGACCGGCCACGATGTGGACGTTCTCCCGTTCAATGAGCTTCTTCAGTTTGTCCAGTCCCACGCTGGGATTGCCCTCGCTGTCTTCCACGATTATCTCGATGGGTCTGCCAGCGATGGTCATGCCCTCTTCTTCGAAGTAAAGCTCGTAACCGCTGGTCATGTCCAAACCCAGACCGGCGAGTGCGCCGGTGTGAGGATGCAGCAGGCCGATTCTTATGGGTTCGTCGGATACCTGAGCTGGTTCTGCGGAGTCGCCTCCACAGGCCGCCCATACCACTACCGCGGTCATGAGAACTCCTAGGACCCAAAGCCGAGGACTCTTGAACACGGCCCACCTCCTGAAGGTTCCCGGTGCTGGGCGATGATAGCATTGCTGAAGTCCCGTTTGTCAACGCATGCGACGCCAATTCGCCTAGGTTTGATGGCTTAACATGGCATGGATACTCATGAAGTGATTGCAGTATGAGCGGAATGCGTCGGGATGCGTTGATTGGGAGCTTAGGGTTGGCCGACGGTGGCTATAATGGGGCAAGCCGTGCGAACCAGTCAGCCTAATTGCCGAATGTCGGGTGGGTCTACTCTGGGCGGGAAAGGAGTCTGAGATGTACAACCTGGAAGGGAAGGTTGCCCTCGTCACCGGGGCAGGAGGTCAGCGCGGGATGGGAAGGGCCATTGCAACACGGCTGGCCCAAGAGGGAGCCGACGTGATCGTGAACGACATCGCTCCCAACCCCTACGCTGACCGTTCTGCCGATTGGGGTGGCATCGCCCAAGTGGTGCAGGAGATAGAGGCGTTGGGCAGGCAGGCGGTACCGGTCACCGCTGACGTTTCCGATTCGGGCCAGGTGCACAACATGGTGCAACAGGCCTTGTCCCGTTTCGGCCACATCGACATTCTGGTGAATAACGCTGGCTCCCGACCCGGGCCCGACCGTGTGCCGGTGGTAGACCTTGAAGAGTCCGCTTTCGACGAGGTGCAGCGGGTAAATGTCAAGGGCACATTCCTCTGCTCCCAAGCCGTGGCCCGCCAGATGATCCGGCAGGGACAGGGAGGGAAGATCATCATCATATCGTCGGTGGCTGGGAAGAGAGGGGTGGCGCGGTATGCGGCCTACTGCGCTTCCAAGTTCGCGCTGGTGGGCTTCACCCAAGCCCTGGCCTTGGAGCTGGCCCCCCACCGAATCAATGTGAATGCCATATGCCCAGGGCTGGTGGACACGGAGCGCCCCGAATACATCGCGGCCGCCCTAGCACCGGAAGGGGTGTCGGCCAAGGAACAGCACGCCCTGATGCTTCGTGAAGGCGATCTGCGGGTACCTCTGGGCCGGGTCGCCCAAGCCGACGACATCGCCCGCACCGCCGCCTACCTGGCTTCCGACCAGTCCGACTACCTGACGGGTCTCTCCATCAGCGTAGCGGGCGGCTCCAACATGACATAGGGGTGTTCCGGCTGGAAGGGGGAATAGGCCGGAGAGGCGAGGTGTGGTGCCTTCCCAATTACCTCGCTGGGTTCCTCAAGTCCCTGGGAGCCTTAGGTGTGGTCTTCGCCCTCATGCTTCCCAGGCCCCTCGCCATGTTGCCAGTCGATTCAGAGCCGTGGTCAAGGCCGATCAATGCCATTCCGCATGCGGCGAGCACTGCAATTGCGGAAGCAGACCGAGCCACAATGTGAACCGGGTGGCCCGCCAACTCCGAGGTTTCCCGGCAAGATCGGGCCACCCGCTGCGGGCTCGCGCAGCCTACACTTCCAGCTTGTACAACCGCCTGATGTTGTCGTGCATCCACTTGCGCTTGGTGGGCTGGGAGATGTCCTGACGACCTTGGGCGGTGCTTACCGTGTAGGGCCAGTCGGCATCCCAGTGGGGATAGTCAGAGGCGAAGATGACGCAGTCGTCGCCCGTGGTGCGAATGGCGTCGGGGATCGTCTTCTCGCCGCACTCAACTCCGAAATAGCAACGCCCGCTGGTGATGTACTCGCTGGGCTTCATGGTCAGCCATGGGGCTTCGTCCTCGCCCCGCTTCTCCACCTCTTCATCCAGCCGGTCCATCATGTAGGGGACCCAGCCGATGCCAGATTCCAGGAAGGCCAGGCGCAGGGTGGGGAACCTTTCCAGGACACCGCCGACCACCGCACTGCACAGGGCGATCATGTTCTCCACGGGGAAGTCGATGGTATGCACGTTGATGAAGTTGTCGAACCGTGCGTTGCCTATGGAGAAGACACCCGTGCCGGGATGGTAGGAGAGGGCCACATCCAGGTCCTGGGCCTCGGCGTAGATGGGGTCGTAGTAGGTGTGGCTCCAGTCGGGTCGCTGGGGCACGTTGATGGGCACCATACCGCCCACTGCCCCCAACTCGGTGATCGAGCGGCGCAACTCCTTGGCCGCCCCCTCGGAGTCCTGCGGGGCGAGGACGGCCGAGAATTTCAGCCGGTCGGGGTCTGCTTGGCAGAAGTTGTGCAGCCAACTGTTATAGGCTTGGGACAGGGCCAGGGCATATCCCGGTTCCTTGTAGAAGGCTAGGGACAGCAGGGCACTGGGATAGAGGATGGCCACGTCCACGCCGTCCTGGTCCATGGCGTCCAGTTGTTCCTGTGGAGACTGGGGGTTGGCCCCCAGCTTGTCATGCAGGTTGCGGTCCCAAGTGTCGCCACCGAACAGACGGGGCCGGTCGTACTTGGGGTCGATGTACTTGCGAATGCCCTCCACCGATTCGATAATATGGCCGTCGGAATCGATAATCTTGTAGTCTGGCACTGCGCTTCCTCCTCGATTCAGCCAATGGGCGCTTGCCCAATGGGTCATAAGGGTTGATCCCGGCTGAGTATAAGCTCAGCCCGTCTTCCCGGCAAGGTGAGCTTGACAGGATAGGACAGGATAGCGTGCACGGGGATGTTGCGTCGCCGCGACGTCGACGGGCTGGCGTCCGAAAGGGCGGGCCCAACCCTTGTGTGGCACTGATTCCGGCCCGTTTACGAATATGGGCGGGCCGGCGGTGCATTAGCCAACCCCCTGCCCTCGCTCATAACCTATCCCCGGCCCATCTCGGTGCTCCTTGACACCTTGGGGCACCCCTACCTAGAGTGGGAATAAGGCGCAAACAGAATCAGGTGGGAATATCAACCAGGCCGGATGGTTACAACGCCATGTGCTACTGGCAGCCACGCTCATACCCGTGATCGCGGTGCTGATAGGCATATGGGTCGAACAGGCTGCAATTTGGCCGGACAGTTGGCGACAGGTGCTGAGAACCGCCGGGACCATGAGTCCGTTCGCGGCCTCGGTGTATACTATAGTAACCGTCGTCCTGGAAAAGGTTGGGACCTTCATGTTTAAGGCATGGGAAGAGCATAAGCAAAGAATGGCTGCTATGCGCCAGCGGGGTCTGGAAGAGGGCTTGAAAGAAGGCTTGGCACGAGGTTTGGAGCGGGGACTGGAGCAAGGGCTGGAGCAAGGGCTGGAGCAGGGACTGGAGCAAGGCCGGGAGCAGGGACTGGAGCAAGGCCGGGAGCAGGGGCTGGAACAAGGTCGTGCCCAAGCCACCGAAGAATACGAACGAAGGTGGGAGCGTGCCCGTGCAGCAGTAATGCGGGCGACGGGCCAAGACCTGGACTCCATGGTGAATGGAGATCACCGCGAGCGGTAGAGAGGATAGGGCTATAACAAGCCCATACCACTCCCGCACAGACAGCCCAGGAATGGCCCTCGACTATGACTATGTCCCGTTGACCCCCACCCTTCTGTAGCGTATCCTGAATGCAGGCTGGGGACCGACTCCGCAAGGTCGCCCCAGCCTTCTTATGTTGAATGCTGCCAGGTGGAGGAGCGCCCTTTGCAAGTCCTGGAGCAAGCTCCAGCGTTCGCGTCTGCTCCCGCGAACCGTCCGTAGGGTGGCGAGCCCCGATGCGGCAGGTAGCGGCCAACTCGGCAGCTACGGGTCGAAGTTGGGGAATCGAGGGCATGCGGCTTACGCGGCGCGAGTCAGCTACGAATACTCAAGAAGTTAAATTCTCCAGATACGACCAGTGCCGCATCTTCGGAACCAATAGAGGGTTGGCTCGGTGGGGGAATCCCATTCCTCGGCAAGATGTTAGCGAGATACTCTTACCTTGATCCGGGGTTAGGTCGGAGATTGAGTCCGCGAACGCGCCGGATAGATTTGGAGACGAGCCGGTAGTACACTGCTCTCGCAGGTACGTTCAGGAGAAGAAAATGCCACGATTGGAAGAGCTCAGCGAGGCCCAGCGCAACTCTGCACTCATGTTTCCTTGCATGGAACACGATGATGCACCATCCACACCCTTGGGTAAGAACCTTTCCCAAGCCAAGGTGGCGTTGGTGACCAGCGCGGGTCTGCATCTTCGTGGCGACCAGCCCTTCGGTCGTGGCGACTCCGGTTTTCGGGTGATCCCAGCTGATGCCGACGGCAGAGACGTGCTGATGAGCCACAGCAGCATCGGCTATGACCATGTTCCCTTCTACAAGGATGTCAACATAACCTTCCCCGTTGACCGCATGAGAGAACTGGAGAAGCGTGGCCGGGTAGGAAGCCTCTCGCAGAGTTTCTATTCCTTTATGGGGGCGCAGCGTGACCCCAGCCGGATCGTCGCCGACAGTGCCCCTGAAGTGGCCCAGCGCCTGTTATCTGAGGGAGTGAACGCGGTACTCCTGACACCCACCTGACCCTTGTGCACTCACACGGTGTGTGTGATCGCGAGGGTCTTCGAGGAGGCCGGCCTCAGTACCACCTGCATCGCCTTGGTGAAAGAGCATGCTGCCCGGGTGAAGCCGCCCCGGGCTTTGGCGGTGCCCTTCCCATATGGCTCGGCTTTGGGTCGGGCCAACGACGCTGGTTTCCAGCACAAGGTGGTCGA
>JAAXIE010000347.1 GCA_012270525.1 Dehalococcoidia bacterium
CCGTTGGCGATGTGAATGGCGATGGCCATGTCGAGCCGTTGGGCTTCCTCGAACACGGGGTGGAAATAGGGGTCGGTCAGCAGCCGGTCGCCCTCCAAGGGCTTCATGCACACGGCCACGGCCCCGTTCTCCTTGGAAAACCTGATCTGATTGATAGCCTCGTCGATCATCAGATCGGGCACCACGCAGGACCAGCGCAGCCGGCCGTTGCCCTGCTTCCAGATATCGGCGAGCCACTTGTTCCAGGAACGGCACAGGGCGGCTTGGGTGTCGGGCCAGGTGGTAACCGTTTCCAGCCAGATGGTGTTGTGCAGCACCTGCACATCGACGCCCAACTGGTCCATGTGGTCGAGGCGCATCTGCACGTCGTCCAGTTCGCGGGATTCCCTGGGAGTGCCCATAGCGCGGCCTGCGTTCTGGGAAAGCTGCTCGATTTTCTGTTCGCTGAGACTGGGGAAGCGCGTGCCGCCAATCTCGCCGTCTATAACCCAGTAGTCGCTGACGTTGTTATGCGGGGAGGTATAGAGCATGGGGCGGTACTTCTGTTCCGATGGTTCCAGGTAGTCCCATGTACGTTCCGTCTCCACCACGTGGGCGTCGGCGTCAATGACCTGCACCTTCACCTGCGTCGTCATGCTGTTGCCTCCTCGAAATATAGTAGGGCTGTCGGTGGTGATAATGGTCCGTGACCGCAGTGGGGCGAGGATACAGGGATTGTCGTTCAGCTTCAAGAGCAGCCTGTGAAGGTGCGCCAGCGTGTAGCCGGAGATACTGGTTGACCCCATCTATTACGCCCATGGCATAGTGCGCACCAGCAATGAGAGCATGGCCGCCATCAGCCCGTCCAGCTCGCGTTTCGACCATGGCAACTGGATGACAGCTCAGGAAGTCACGTTCACCCTTCCCGCCAGCGAGGACGACCAGATTGACCTACCGCGCCAGTTCTGCATCCGCAACGTGCTGCGGGATGATGCATCGGGTTGTCCTAGCGTCCTCGACCCGCACTGTAGCGGGCGCACAATCACCGCCCATGTGCACGAGAACGCGCTTCCAGCGCACCAGGTTGCCTTGAGACGAAAGGGTAAGCTTGCGGCAAGGTATCTTCCCCGTCCGAGAGCGTCAGCCCCCCTTGGTCGCGGCAGACATCGCACGTGATGACCTCTGACGCGGCAAGCGGGGTCCCGTGGAAGAGGCACAGCACCTTTCCACTTTGGAAGTCTTCCAGCTCAAAGCACGGCTCACTGTCCTTCCCGCCCTGATAGCTGCACAGTATCCGCCCGTCACGTCTCAGATGAGCTTTGAATATTGGCCTAGGTTCCATCGTATGCCCGCCCCTCTTTCCTCTAGCGTCCCGTGCTCTCGCCCAGTCCCCATGTCCTAATGTAACACGTAACTTGATCCGTGTCGGCTTCCTCGGCACAGGTCGGGCAGAAAGCCTTGGTGGGATGCGTGCCATTGCCGACCCGCTGGTGAACCACGATCACACCGCCACCCAGGGATAAGCCCGGTGGCGTTCCTTCCCGCCCGCCGGGCGGGTGGCTCGTGAAGGGCAATAGAGGACGAAGGGGGCTTCGCCGGTCTCCGTTGTCAGGCTGTGTTGACCGCTACCAAGGCCGCCGGTAAACTCCGATGTACGACTGCCGGGAGCAATCAGGGTCAGCGTCACAGCAGCCCGGCTTGGACACAACGATTACAGCGGAGGCAATCATGACCAGCACGCAGGAGCGCCTGACGATGCCTTTGGGAGAGGCCATTTTCAGCCAACGGGCCATCCGGCGAGTGCGACCCGATCCCATACCGGACGAGGATTTGGAGCATATTCTGGAGGCTGCCATTCATGCTCCCAACGGTGGCAACCAGCAGCCTTGGCGATTCATTGTTCTGCGCGACCCCGATATCAAGGCCAAGTTCGCCACGCTGTACGAAGAGGCTTGGTGGGCCAAGCGAAAGGACGAGGGGATCAACGGCCCCCAGGATATTCCGCCTGGGAAGGGGTCGCAGCAGTCGGCCATGCGCCTGTCACGGGAAATCGGACAGGCCCCGGTAGTCGTTCTGCTGTGCGCCACTCGGTTGGGTGCCGGGGCTGCTGGCTCCATCATCCCAGCCGCCCAGAACCTGCTTCTCGCGGCCCGCGCCCTGGGCATCGGTGGCACCATCACCACGCTGCACGCCGTGGTGGACCAGCGGGCGCGGGAGCTCTTCGGGCTACCCGATAACGCCCAGATTGTCTATGCTCTCCCCTTGGGATACCCCAAGGGGAGCTTCGGCCCCACCAGTCGGAGGCCCCAGGAAGAGGTGGTCTCCTACGACCGCTGGTAGCCCATCCGGCCATCTTCATTTCGAGATTCCGGGACCAGAAAGGGGCGCAATGGGCAGGCTGGATGACAAGGTAATAATCGTGACCGGAGGGGCCCAAGGCATTGGCAAGGCCTACGTGGAAGGACTGGCCGGTGAGGGTGCCAAGGTGGTGGTGGCCGACCTGAACGGCGAGGCTGCCGGGGCGTTGGTACGCTCGCTTGGGGAGGACGGCAAGGACGCCTTGGCCGTCACCGTCGACGTCTCCAATCCCGACGATGCAGAGCGGATGGTCAGCGAGACCATGGCCCGGTTCGGCCGGGTCGACGGGCTGGTGAACAACGCCGCCATATACCAGCGTCCGGGGCTGTTCCGCGGGCCCTTCGACCAGATACCGGTGGACGACTGGGACCGGGTGATGGCGGTGAACCTGAGGGGCATCTTCCTCTGCTGCCGGGCGGTCATCTCCCGGATGAAGGCACAGGGCAGCGGGAAAATCATCAACATAAGCTCGGGCACGGTGGCCCAAGGGACGGCCAACTTCGCTCACTACGTAACGTCCAAGGCGGGGGTCATCGGCTTCACCCGCTCGGTAGCGCGGGAGATGGGCGAGTACGGCATCAACGTGAACGCGCTGGCTCCGGGCTACACCCTCAGCATGGACGAAGAGGACGTGGACGACTCCGTCCGGGCGACGGACCAGCGGAGCGTCAACAACAGGCCCCTCGCACGGTCGGAGAAGCCGGAGGATTTGGTGGGCACAGTGATATTCCTGTGCTCTTCCGACAGCGATTTCATCACCGGCCAGACCCTGGCAGTCGACGGTGGCAATACGATGCGCTA
>JAAXIE010000332.1:0-3518 GCA_012270525.1 Dehalococcoidia bacterium
TCAAAGACCTGAAGCACAGCACCCGCCAGCGCTTCGTGGCACTGGAGTTCACCTATCCCGAACTGGAAGCAGAAGCCCAGATAGTGGAGAAGGAGAGTGGCTGTTCGCCGGAGACTGCAATGGCCCTGGCCCGCTTGGGTGAAAAGATACGCCACCTGCGGGACCATGGTCTGCAGGAGGGGGTCAGCACGCGACTTCTCATCTATGCAGGCAAGATGATCGCCCAGGGCATACCGCCGCGCCGGGCCTGCGAGGTATCGGTGGTCTGGGCCCTGACCGACGACCAGGAAGTGCAGCGCAGCACGCAAGAGGTGGTCTTTTCAATCTTCGAGTAGGCGCGCCGTATGGGCGATTCTGCCCCTCAGCTAAAATTGCAGATTACGGTGCGTCGAGCTCTGGCCCAACGCACCGTAATCACTAATCGAGACCCCTCTCTGTCCCCCGCAGCAGTGCTGCTCCTCTTCTACCTGAAGGACGGCGAGTACTGCATTCTTTTCAACAAGAGGTCGGAGACGGTCGAGCACCACAAGGGTGAGATATCCTTTCCCGGTGGGACAAAGGACCCCATTGACGAGGACTTCCTGGCCACCGCACTACGGGAGGCTGAAGAGGAGATGGGCATCCGGCCCCAGGACGTAGCCGTTCTGGGCCAGTTGGATGACGTGGCCACACGCTCTCAGTACGGGGTGAAGGTGTTCGTGGGCACCATACCCTACCCCTACTCCTTCCGTCCCAGTTCCGACGAGATAGCCGAGGTGCTGGAGGTCCCCTTCAAATTCCTGACCAGTCCACAGAACCTGCGTCACGAGATGCGGTGGTCGCGGGCTCTGAATGAGGGCGGGGAGAGAGTGCCTGGATATTGCTACCCGTTTACCGACGAAAAGGGGATAAAGCACCTGATATGGGGCGCTACCGCGAAGATCGTCCACCAATTCGTCGAGTTGGTGGAACAGGAGTCCTGCAGCAAGGAAGAGGTCCGCAGCTAGGAGGAAAGGCATAGTGAGCACCACTCCATTCGAGGACATAGAAGCCGATCTCCGCAAGCTGCCTCCCGCAGTGCTGACCACCCTGCGCGGGTCGGTTACCCAGATGGAACCCATCTTCAACGATGACGAACTCGCCCTGTGGGCCCGCGAGGGGCTCTCCATCGCGAACCAGACGGTGCGGTCGTGGGAAGCGTCGGTGGAGTATTTCCGCGTGGGTCCCGAAGTGGCCCGCGCACTGCCATTCGCTTCCTTCATGCAGTGGGCCCGCAGTGGCACCTATCTGGCGCAAGAATCCCCCACATTGGCGGCCGCGTATTTCCGTGCCAGCCCGGGTGTGGTCACCAGCCTGCGTCCCCAGTACATACCGCGCTGGGCAGGCTTGGGCCGGAGCCTGTACAAGGGCACCTGGAAATCGAGCACCCTGGCCGCCCGCTTCTTCGAAGTCAGCCCCGAACTGGTGCAGACCCTGCCCTTCTGGGACGTGGAGGTCTTCGCTTCCCTGATTGAGGCCCTGTCCCACAAGTCGTATGACGTGTCCGGCGAGTGCCTGAACTTGGGCAAGGGAGTCCTGTCCCGCATGGGACGGGAGCGGGAGGCCTTCCTGTCGATGATGCGAGCCCTTGCCGATGGTGGCTGGCGCGAGGTGAAGGGCTGCCTGGAGGTAGCACCCCGTGCGCTGCCTGCCGTGGAAGACACCCAGCGCGGGCGTTTCCTGAGGTTGGGCGAGCGGCTGGCCCGTGGTGGGCTGCGCGATACCCCTTCGTTCCTCATGGAAGGGTCTCAGGCCCTGCGCAAGGTGGAAGTGTCCTCGCAGCGGTACATCCTCGACCTGTCCGAGGCCCTTTTGAGCGTCGCGCCCGAAGCGGTGCCTGCTTTCCTGCGCAGTCTGGACCCGGTACTGAACCGGATCACGCTGAACCAGTTGGACGTGTGGTTCCAGCGGGGGGCCCGCATCCTGCGGGAGAACCCCGAGGGTGGCTTGGCCTATTTCCGGGTGGAGTCCAACACCTCGGAACAGGTGCTGGAAACCCTCTCATCCAGCCTGGAACTGGACCGGGTGCGGGGCGTGATGCGTCTCTACTGCCGGGCCCTCACCGGCGAACCGGTGGAGATACTCAACACCAAGGAGCTTGTGCGTAAGGGCATCGGGTGGGTTTCCGAATCGCAGGCTTCCACCGAAGGCACCAAGGTCTATCTGCCGGAACTGGTGGACCAGTACCCCGACAAGCGGGAGAACTTCGACTGGTTCAAGGTGGTGTCGACGCACCAGGTGGCCCACCTGGAGTTCAACAGCTTCGGCTTCGTGTTCGAGAGGCCTGCGATCCTCTTTCCCGATCAACGTCTGCGGCGCGCCGAACAGAGGCAGGAGCAGATTGCCCAAGCCATGCATGAAGCCGAGCTCCTTGAAGGGGCGGAAAACGGGGACCGGGCTTCGGCGGAACGGGGCTGGCTCACCGACATGGGGCGGTTCTTCTCCCTGTTCGACGAGAGGCGTCTCGCCTTGGACATCTTCACCATCCTCGAGGACGGTCGATTGGACCACCGGGTGAAGACCGACTACCCGGGCATAGCCCGTCCCTATCGGCGTGTGCAGAGCGAGTCTCTGGCGGGTCGCCCTCCCATGGAGGAGATGCCCATGCGCCAGGCAATGGTCGAGCTCCTGGTGCGCTTGAGTTTGGAGCAACGGAAGGATCTCCGCCTGCCCAAGGACCATGTGGCGGCGGCCCGGATGCTGGCCCGAGTGTTGAGACGCCTGCAGAACGCGGCCGCCACCGTCGAGGATTCGGCGGAGGCGACTCTGAGGGCGTACGACATCATCATCCGCGTACCCAACGAGGAGCAGGACCCGAGCGACACCGAATCCCAGGATTTGGATGAAGAGGGCGAGTTCGACGACGACGAACTGCAGCAGCTTTTGCAGCAGATGGGCGAACCCGGAGGCCAGGGGGAGGAGGGTGCCGAGGAAGGGGGCGAGCAGGACTACCAGTCGCCGCAGGAGGTGGAGTTCCGCGGGGACTTCAAGCCGGAACTGGTGCAGATGCTGAACCAGTTGCGCGCGTCTCGCAATGCGCAAGACGAAGCCAGTGGCCAGCCCATCTCCAAGGAGATGCTGGAAGAACTCCTTCGCCAGAGCGCTGAGATGGAGATGGATGCCGAGTCGGGCCAGATCCAGCAGTCCATGGGCATGTTCGCCCAGAACCTGATGAAGGAGGCAGGGGTGCCTCCTCCTTCCAATCAGCCGGGACAGGGGTATGGCCCCATCATGCACGAGGACGAGCAGGGAGGCTCGCTCGAAGCCCGCGAGCCCCGGACCTACACCTACGACGAGTGGGACTTCCGTGCAGGCGATTACAAGCCGAAGTGGTGCATCGTCAGGGAGAAGAGTTTGGAGTCGGGCGATCTCCAGTTCTTCAACGACGCCTCATCCAACTATGCAAGCTTGGGGGCGGAGATACGGCGCCAGTTCGAACTGGTGATACCCGAGAGCTTCCGCAAGGTAAAGAGGGTCATCGACGGCGAGGACCTGGACCT
>JAAXIE010000332.1:3596-5202 GCA_012270525.1 Dehalococcoidia bacterium
AGCAAGATGCAGCGCGATGTTGCAGTGGTCTTCCTGGTGGACATGAGTGCTTCGACTGCCGAGGCGATCGAGGAAGGCCGACAAACGGTGGATGACCAGTCGGCCCCCGACGATCCGGTGGAGTACATGATGTGGCTGCGCACCCGGCGCGAGGGTCTGGTGAGGCGCCATCACAAGCGCATCATCGACCTGGAAAAAGAGAGCATGGTGCTGCTGATCAATGCGCTGGAGAACATCGGCGACATCTATGGCATCTACGGTTTCTCCGGCTACGGGCGGGAGAACGTGGAGTTCTACGTGATCAAGGGCATCGACGAGACCTTCGGCGACCATACCAAGCGCCACGTGGACAAGATCACGCCAATGCATGCCACCCGGATGGGTCCCGCCATACGACACGCGACCCATATTCTCGACGGCAAGGATGCCAAGACCAAGGTGCTGTTCTTGCTCAGCGATGGTCGTCCTCAAGACCGGGGCTACAGTCGCGAGGGCGTGGAGAAGGAGTACGCGGTCCATGACACCCACATGGCCTTGGTGGAAGCCCGCCGGAAGGCCATCATCCCCTTCTGCCTCACGGTGGACAAGGCAGGGCATGACTACCTGAAGACCATGTGCGGGGACATGAACTACGAGGTCCTAGACAACATCTGGAACCTCCCCTCCCGCCTGCCCCAGTTGTACAAGCGGCTCACGTTGTGAATGGGGGGTCTGGGGCGGGCTGAGGGGAGGCGAAGGAGTCTTCTCCTGCAGAGGGCTACTTGCGATGTGAGTGGGTTGTTGGCCCGACCCGCCCTTCGGGTTGACGATTGTGTCGATATCATCTACTATTCACCCATAGGGTGATCTTGTATTGGAAGTCATTTTTCGGACCAATGCCCTGCAACGCTGCTACGAAGACTCAAGTCGGGCTACCCGGCAATGGGGGCCTGAAGTAGCCCGCAAGTATATCAGCCGTGTTAACCAACTCTATGCGCTCAAGGACCTGAATGAGGCATTCAATCTGAGGTCGATGCGCCTTCATGCGTTGAGGGGAGACAGGAGCAACGAGCTATCCATACACCTCACAGGCCCGTGGCGTCTGATCGTAGCTAAGGGCGACACAGAAGAGAGCGTAATCGTTAGAGAGGTGAGCAATCACTATGGCGACTAGTAGCATACGAATATTCTCGGATATGGCGATTCCTCCGGGGGAGGTACTGGAGGAGGAGTTGGAAGCTCGTGGCATGACCCAGAAGGAGTTGGCCACGAGGCTTGGCAGGCCGCCACAAGCGGTCAACGAGATCATCAGAGGAAAGAAGGCGATCACGCCGGAGACCGCCTTAGGACTGGAGACGGTTCTTGGTGTCGGTGCGGACTTCTGGCTGAACCTGGAAGTCAGCTACAAGTTGACACTAGCGCGAAACCGGGAGCGGGACTCGCAAGCGTAGTTGAACAAAGGAACACGACGCTCTTGCATTCGCCCATACCGGGCGCTAATCGTCGCGGCCGGGATTCAGGGAGCCGCCTTTGAGGACGCGGGCCAGTTCGATGAGGGCAGCGGCGGCGGCGCGGCGCTTGATGGTTACGCGACGCGGGGGCAGGCGGTGACGCTGCACCTGCACCT
>JAAXIE010000203.1 GCA_012270525.1 Dehalococcoidia bacterium
AAGTACATCCAGGTGGACGAGCCTGCCGTCTCCACCCGTCCCGAGGAGATGGAACTGGCATCCCGCGCCTTGGGCATCGTAACCGAGGGATTGGACGCCTTCACCATAACTCATGTTTGCTACGGCGATTTCTCGGCTGTCTACGATGAACTGGTCAACATGCCAGTGGACATGTTCGATCTGGAAACGGCCAACAGCAACTACAACCTGTTGGACATCTTCCGCAGCCACCCGCTGCCGGAGTCGAAATACCTCTCCATGGGCGTCACCGACTCACATACCCACTTGGTGGAGCCTGTTGAGGAAATCAAGGGAGGCATCCGGCACGCCCTGGAGCTTCTGCCTCCCCACAGGCTCTACATCGGCCCTGATTGTGGCCTGAAGACCCGCAAGGAAGACGAGGCCATCGGGAAACTGCGCAACCAGATGCAGGCGGTTAAGGAGTTGAAGGCCGAGCTGGGCATCGACTGAGGAGTATCTGGTATCTTCCCAGCGTAAAGGCTTTTCCAAGGGCCAACACCTCGAGATGCAAGTCCCGGAGAAGGGCAGGTGGTGCACCGGACATGCTGCTCATCGACTGGATAAAGCGAAAAGCCCAACAGGGCAGGGAAGCCCGTGAGGCTAGGGAGCAAGCGCGGGCTTGGACTTCCCAGCAGGCGACGGAAGCGGAGAGGCAGGCTGAGGAAGAGGCACGCCGGAGGCGGGCCAGGCACCAGCAATGGCAGGAGAACGTTCTTGCCCTCCTGGGGGACAACAAGCTTCCTGAGGTCGATTGGGACCGTTCGCTGGGGCCCCTCCCGTTCAAGTTCATGAAGTCCGAGCACTTGGTCTACGTCTTTCCCAACGTGCGATACATGGAGCAGCGCACCAAGCGCGAGATAGTCGGACGCTCGACTGGAGTAAGCGTGAGAGTCATGAGGGGCGTCTACATGCGGACCGGAGCTTCGAGAGGCACTCCGGTGGAATCTGACGAGGTCATCAACCGGGGCGCGGGAACCATGGCCGTCACCACCAAGCATCTGTACTTCCACGGCCAGCGCTCCTTCAGGATCAGGTTCGAGAAGATGGTCTCCGTCGAGCAGTTTTCCAATGGTGTGGGGGTGACGCGGGACCGGGCCAATGCCCATCCTGAGTTCTTCATCATGGGCGAATCGGACGCATGGTTCGCATACGAACTGATGCACGCCATACCCTCATTGGAAACTGGACGCGGCGAACCGGAGAGACTGCCTCCCCTCGAGTACCACATGCTGTCCCATGACGCCAGCGGTGACGTCATACACGATGAGTGACCAAGCATCCCTAGAACACACCACCAGGAGGAACCATGACCACCACCCAGACCGCCCGCTACCACACTGGCAACCACTGGGGCATCTTCGACGTCGAGGTTGAAGATGGAAGGGTGGTCAGCACCCGGCCCCGTGAGGGCGACCCCCATCCGAGCCCGCTGGTGGGCTCGGTCCCCAGTGCCGTCCACGCGAAGACGCGCATTCTGCATCCAATGGTGCGCCAAGGCTGGCTGGAGCATGGTCACCGTAGTGATACCTCCAAGCGGGGTGTGGAACCCATGGTGCAGGTGTCGTGGGACGAAGCCCTCGACCTCCTGGCCGCCGAGTTGCAACGGGTGAAGGACACGTACGGCAACGAGGCCTTCTACGCCCCCTCGGGTTGGGGGAGCGCTGGCGCCTTCCACACCCCCGAAGGCCAACTGACCCGTTTCTTCAACTGCTTCGGTGGCCGGGTCGGCTACGTCACCAACTACTCCTTCGGGGCGGCCAGCGTGATCCTGCCGCGGGTGATTGGCACCATGGAACCCGTCGGCGGTCCGTCGACCTCGTGGCCCGTCATCGCGGAGAACACCAAGCTGATGGTGCTATTCGGTGGCATATCTCCCAAGAACTCCCAGGTCAGCAAGGACGGGCTGGGAAGCCATGACCAAGCAGACTGGCTGATGCTGGCCCAGGAGAAGGGCGTGGAGTTCGTGTGCATCAGCCCCATCCGGGACGACATGGCGAAGCACATCAAGGCGGAATGGATACCGCTGCGCCCCAACACCGACGTGGCCTTCATGCTGGGCATGATGCACACCCTGTTGGACGAGAACCTGCATGATGAGGCGTTCCTGGGCCAGTATTGCGTCGGTTTCGAGAGAGTCCGGGCCTACGTACTCGGCGAGACGGACGGCGTGCCCAAGACCCCCGAATGGGCCAGCGAAATCACCGAGGTCGACGCCGCCACCATCCGCGGGCTGGCCCGCAGGATGGCATCGAGGCGTAGCTTGGTGAACGTCTCATGGTCGGTGCAGCGGGCCGATCACGGGGAACAACCCTACTGGACGGCGGTCGCCCTGGCATCCATGGTGGGACAGGTGGGACTTCCCGGCGGAGGCTTCGGCTTCGGTTACGGCTCCAGTGCGGGGTTGGGCAACCCCAAGCCCAGCGTCGCTCCTCCCACGCTTCCCAAGGGAGCCAGTGACGTTGAAGCCTACATCCCGGTCTCGCGGGTCAGCGAAATGCTGCTCAACCCCGGCCAGCCCTTCGACTTCAACGGGAGTCGCATGGAGTACCCCGATATCCACCTTCTCTACTGGAGCGGTGGCAACCCGTTCCACAAACAGCAGGACATCAACATGCTGCTGAGGGCTTGGCAGAAGCCCGATACTGTGGTGGTCAACGATCCGTGGTGGACTCCCGCAGCCCGTCGCGCCGACATCGTTCTCCCCTGCGCCACCACCATGGAACGAAACGACATCGGGGCCTCAGGCTATGACCGTTTCTGGTTCGCCATGCAGCAGGCGATTGAACCCGTGGGCGAGGCCCGATCCGAGTACCAGATATACTCCAGCCTTGCCGAGCGTCTCGGCTTCCGCGAGGAGTACACCGAGGGTCGCGACGAAATGGAGTGGCTCCGGTACATGTACGACCAAGCAGCACGACGGGTCGCAGAGCAGGGGCTACAGAGCATCGAACTGCCTGACTTCGACCGGTTCTGGGAGCTGGGCCATGTTGAGTTCGCGCCACCGGAAACCCCGCAGGTGCTGCTCAAGGCCTTCCGCGACGACCCAGCCGCCAGTCCTCTGCGGACACCTTCCGGCAAGATCGAGCTCTTCTCCGAGACCATCGACAGCTTCGGCTACGACGACTGTCCTGGTCAGCCGACCTGGATGGAACCTGTCGAGTGGCTCGGCTCGGACAAGACGGACCGCTACCCGCTGCACATGATTTCCAACCAGCCCCGCTACCGTCTCCACAGCCAGTTGGACAACGGCGACCTGAGTCAGAGCCGCAAGATCGCCAACCGCGAGCCGGTGTGGATCAACCCCAAGGACGCCGCGGACCGGGGTATAGCCGACGGCGACGTGGTGCGCCTGTTCAACGACCGTGGTGCGTGCCTGGCTGGGGCCTATGTCACCGACGAGGTGCGTCGCGGCGTTGTCCAGTTATCCACCGGGGCGTGGTACGATCCCCTCGACGCCGCTGCACCCGGCAGCCTCGACAAGCACGGCAACCCCAACGTCCTGACCTTGGACAAGGGCACCAGCAAGCTGGCCCAATCTCCCTCCGCCCAGACTGCCTTGGTGCAAGTGGAACGCTACACCGGAGAGGCCCCGCCGATCACGGTGTTCGAACCGCCCGCGTAGCGGCGTTGGCCGAGCAAGGCGAACCCGCCGGAGGAATCACGATGATTAATCAACTGACCGTGATTATTGAGCGTGAAGCGGATGGCTACGTTGCCCTCTGCCCTGGACTGGATATCGCTAGCCAAGGTATGAGCGTATCCGAAGCCCGCGCCAACGTCCAGGAAGCGATCGAGCTGTTCTGCGAAGCAGCCCCGCAGGAGGAGATGCAGCGTCGGTTGAATTCACAGGGCTAGATGCCGCTAATCGTGGCCCTTGTAGCGCGGCGTACGCACGTTGGGCCGTGACGCGGCGTTCTTAGGCTGACGTTTCGCGGGGCCGGATGTCGCCAGCCGAGGCGCTGGAAGCCGTGCTGCTGATATCGCTCAGAGCCTCGGCTCCCATTCTTCTATCGGGTCAGTAACCGACCCTTTGAAATACGATACCCTCTTGCCCCGCACGGTCTGAATGGCGGAGCGCCAGTCAATGTCGATGTCAGGGCGGTTGCCATCGCCCATTGATCTACCACTGACTTGCTCCCCGGAGATACGGTCCTTCCATGAGTTTGCACTATGGCAGAATCCTACCCGATTCGACCATCTGCCTAGCTCTGCATGGGACCAGAGGCTACCGTCATACAGGAACCCCAAGGCGCTCTTGGTATAACCTCTGTCGTTCTGCATGCGCTTGGGAGTCTCTGGGATCAGCAGCACCTCGTAGGAACTACCATTTACTGCGTCTTCATACCTTACCAGGTCCGGCCACTGGGGAACGTCCTCCCACCTGAGGCCCCCCTTACATTCTACGTATACTAAAGTATCGCCCTTGAGTAGAAAATCGGGGACCCAACCACCGACCGGATGCTTGGGCTTCTCCCATCGCCACCCATACCTGTTGAAGAGGGCGGCGCAGGTAGCTTCGTGTTCAGTGTCGAACTGGTTGTTTTGGAACACCACTATAGGCATGGATGCGCTCCAATTCCCAGATCGTGGGGGAGTGGTGTCTACCCTGCAAACACAAAGGCTGCCGCCGCTCCGATGATGATGGCTGTAACTGCGGCTGCGCCACCTATGATGGCTATGGTCAGCCTGTCGATGCGCTCACAGAGTTGGTAGACCATCCGTTCCAGCTCTCTGAGGCGGGACACAGCCGAGGATTCTGTTGTCATGTTGCTTCCCTGCGACTGCCCCAAAGCGATTGGTGTCCTGATAGGATACAGGACGGTCGTCAACCAATCTACCCTCGCAGCGCAGCTTGGGCTGCCGCCAGGCGTGCCGTCGGCACCCGGAAGGGGGAGCAGCTTACGTAGTCGAGGCCGACCGTATGGCAGAAAGTGACGCTCTTGGGGTCGCC
>JAAXIE010000160.1 GCA_012270525.1 Dehalococcoidia bacterium
GTGTTATACTCCCAACCTGCGACCACACCACAGCGCGGGAGGGCACCATGCCTGTTTGGGACGACGTATTGCCGGAGCATGACAAACAGGTGTTCGCGGCTGCTGGTTATGGGAAGAGGCAGGGGTACGGCAGCCGACCCGCCGTCATCGTGGTCGACGTCAGCTACAACTTCGTGGGCGACACCCCGGAACCCATCCTCGACTCCATCAAGAAGTTCCGCAACAGTTGCGGCGACCAGGGTTGGGAGTCGGTGGGCTACATCAAGAAGCTGCTGGACGCGTCTCGCGCCAAGAACCTTCCCATCATCTACACCACCGCCCCGCCACGACGCAAGTCGGTGGTGGCCGGTCGCTGGGCAGGCAAGAACTACCGCGCCGCCGAGATTTTCGCCGAGGCCACCCACGAGGCCAACGCCATCGTGGAAGAGATCGCCCCGCAGGAAGAGGACATCCTCATCTTCAAGGACAAGCCCAGTGCCTTCTTCGGCACGCCTCTCATCAGCTATCTGACCGAGCTGCAAGTGGATTCGTTGATCGTCGCTGGTACCGTCACCAGCGGGTGCGTCCTAGCCACCGTGCTGGACGGCTTCTCCCACAACTTCAAAGTGTCGGTGGTTGAAGAGTGCGTGTTCGACCGTGGCGAGATGTCCCACAAGATTACCCTGTTCAACATGCACGCCTGGGCCGCCGACGTGGTGACCCTGGAAGACGTGGAAGACTACCTCGCCGAGCTGCCGGACAACCTGTTCTAATGACGATCAGCAGGAGGACTGACGGGTGAAATTCGCCCATTTCTCCCATGTATGGAGCCGCGAGGGGATGAATGCCCACGAGCGGTACGAGCAGCTATGGCGGGAACTGGAACTCGCCGACGAACTGGGTTTCGACTACGGCTTCACTGTCGAGCACCATTTCAACCCAGCCGAGAGCCTGATGCCCTGCCCCACCCTCTATTGCGCGGGGGCCGCGGCGCACACCAAGCACCTGCGGGTCGGCCCCCAAGGGTACATACCTCCCCTGTACGACCCCATTCGGCTGGTGGAAGAGGTGGCGGTGCTGGACAACCTCACCAACGGCCGGCTGGAACTCGGCTTGGTGTCCGGCGTTCTGCCGGAGTTCTTCCAGCACATCTCCGGGGCCGATTTCGAGAACCGTGGGGCCCTCACCCAGGAGATTATTCCCCTGTTCAAGGCCGCCTACGGCAGCGACGGTCCCTTCAGTTTCCAGGGCCGGTTTCACAAGTACGACAACGTGACCCTCTCGGTGAAACCTCTGCAGCAGCCCCACCCGCCCATCTGGAGACAGACCCGCGACCCCGACACCCTGACCGCCCTGGCCAGGGAAGGTAGCCACACCGGTTTCATCTTCCTCTACCCCCGGGCCATGGTGGCCCCTCGCTATCGTGTCTTCCTGAAGCAATGGGAAGACGCTGGCCATCCCGGCAAGCCCAACATCGGCTACTGGACCATGGTCTACGTCGACGAAGACGAGGAAACGGCCATCGCCAAGGCCACCGAGCACATTCTCCACTCCATGCGAGTCACCTTCAGGCATGGCTGGGACAATCCGGGAATCAACCAGCAGGCCCTGCACTCCACGGCCGAGGCCAGGGGAGAGACGCAGGTCGTGGACATCGCCAGGAATCTTGGCGACATGGACTTCCTGCTGAAGAACAACCTCATATTCGTGGGGTCGCCGGAAACCGTGACCCAGCGTATAAGCGAAGCCGCCCACGAGGGGCTGTTCAACACCATAATGTGCGAGTTCAACATCGGTTCCATCCCCGAAGACGACCTGATGCGCTCAATCCGCCTCTTCGGCACCCAGGTCATGCCCGCCCTCCGCAACCTGGAAGTGTATTAGCCAGGACTCAAGCCCCCGACGGAGGCCACAAGTGCCGGACCCTGAAACACAGAACGTCATCTCCGAGGCACTACGTATTGCAAACGAGATGAATCCCCAAGCCACGGACGGCAAGTGGCTTGAGGATCTAACGGTTCAAGCGGGTCCCTACATCAAAGAGTGGGACATCGACCGGTGCTACCACTGGTCGGAATGGCCGGAGCGAGAGTATTACACCGACACCGAACAGGACTTGGGGATTGATGCAGTTGCGGTCCGCGACGGCGAGTACATCGCCATCCAGTGCAAGTCCCGGAAGCTAGATGAGCATGGCGGCAGCGACGTCGACATAGACAAGGACGAAACCGACAAGTTCGGGCGCACTGGGGCCGGAGATTTCTGGTTGGAACGCTGGGTCGTCACCAACGGAAGCGTCTCTTTCACCGACGAGGCAGCCCAAGCCGACTTATTGTCTGGCAAGCCCATGAAGCTGGTTAACATCACCAGCGACTTGCTGCAGGAGCAAACCACTCCTTCGGACGAGGAATGCCCTCACTGCGCCCCCAACCCGGACGGCGAAGAACGCAAACAGACCAGATCGTGCATGCAACGCGAGGCCGTCGCCGAGAGCGTTCGCATCCTCACACAACACGAACAGTCGGCGTCTGGCGGTCTGCCAAAAGGGCAAGCTCGCGGAAAGATCATCCTCCCCTGCGGGACCGGCAAGACGCGCATATCGTTGCGCATTATCGAGGAACTGACGCAGCCGGGCGAGTTGTCCATCGTACTCTGCCCGTCAATCGCGCTGGTGGCCCAGATACGGCGGGAGTACCTCCAGAATGCTGTCCGGCGCCCGAGAGCCTTGGCCGTGTGTTCCGACGTCACAGCCGGGTATGACCCCAAAAAGGAAGGTGCCCGCGATACGGCCTCCGACCCGACCCTGGACAACAGCAACGTAAGCGCCTCTGTGGTGAAGGGAAAGGTCACCACCGA
>JAAXIE010000356.1 GCA_012270525.1 Dehalococcoidia bacterium
ACGCCCTTGGCGATGCAGTGCCCGTGCCCGCGATGGGTGCTGGCAAGGTAGTCGTTCTCACTGAGATGGGCACAGATCCCGGTGGGTACCGCTTCCTGTCCTGCCGACGAGTGCACCGAACCCGACAGGGCCCGCTGCGTCACTTCGAACAACCCCCGCTCCTCGAAGACGCGGATGGTCACCATGGTGCGGTACATTTCCAGGAGGGTTTCTCGGGTAACCTCGATCCGGCCCGGTCTCTCCATTTCGCCTCCTACACCCAGAGACGGATAGTTGCGGCCACAGCTAGGCGACGCTAAGGGAACATCATGGTAGCAGCATCATGCGCTACGTGTCACGTGACGAGACTTGCTCCCGCGCCTTCGACACTCCCTCACACAGTGCTGTGCACAGGTAGCCCGCGGTTCTCGTGCCTCACCGAAAGACCCGCACCGTGTCGCCAATCCGCGCACCAAGGCGCCCCTCAGCACTGGCGTTTCGGGCCGCCACCTCCAGCGTACCGAAACTGCCGATGATGGCGAGAAGCTCCCCTCCCTCGGCATAGGAGCGGCTGATCGTCGGTATGCTCTCGCCTCCTGTTTCGAAACGAGCGCCCGGTGTATCAGCCAGCAACTTCGCCTCAATATCGGTGACCAGGTTGCCGTAGTGGTCTACATGTACCACCTGTCCCTCGAGCCGGTCCTCGCGCCAGGAAGGTTCCTCGTAGCGCAAAGGGGTCAGGTCCTGGACTTCCTCGCCCATACCGGCCGGGTCGACCCCCAACGACAGATGAGCAGCCACCGGCGCGAACACGTCCCTGCCGTGAAAGGTCTGGCTCACCGGAAGCCTCCAGAAAGCAGGCTCGTTGAGGTCATAAGCCCGGACGCCTGGGGCCAACCGGCCTTGGGCGTCAAGCAACCCAAGCCTCCCCAGCGCTCCGTTGTCCGGCCCTACGAAAGTGCCAAAGTGGGCCGCAACCACCACGGCTCTCCGATTGGTGCCCACCCCAGGGTCGACCACAACCACATGGATAGCGTCGTCCGGAAAGTAGTGGTGGCCCTTCGAGATCAGGAAGGCGGCTTGATCAACCGCTTGGGGTCGAACACCATGGCTGAAGTCGACGATGGTGGCTTGAGGATTGATACCGAGGATGACCCCCTTCATCAAGCCAACATAGGGATCGCTGAGACCGAAATCCGTGGTCAGCGTGATTATCGGCCCTGCCATGATGTGCCGGAAGCAGCCAACGCCTCATGGATCTTGGCTGGCCTGCGGTGCTTGTTCACCGGGTTCGAAATTGCCAGCTGGAGGTAGAAGCAGCGATGGCCTACAGTACCTGCGCGCTGAGTATGGACACCACCACGAACACAACCCCCAAGACAATGGTGGCTTGGAACAGCGTGCGCTCCACCCCGCGGCGGGTGCGATAGCTGGCCTGTCCGCTCCCGAATATCCCTCCGCCCGCATCCCGTACCTGCAACAGGATCACGATGATGAGCACGACGGAGATCAGTATCTGGGCGAAATTGAGTGCGCCTTCCAACTTGCCTTTCCCCTCTCAGGCTGAGCGCATCGCCTGAAGCTGTTTGGCCAACACCTCGCCCGCCAGGGTCGGGTTCACCTTGCCTCTTGATATCTTCATGACCTGTCCCATCAGGTACTTTGAAGCCGTCTCCTTGCCTCCAAGGAAGTCCGCCACTGCCGACGGGTTGGCTTCCAACGCCTGCCTCACCGCGTCGTCAATCATACCAGCATCGTTCACCTGAACGTAGCCCTTCTCGTAGACCAAATCCCCCGGCGACCTGCCGGAGTTGAAGGCCTCTTCCAGAGTGGTCTTGGCTAGCGAGCTACTCAGCGTGCCTGATTCCACCAGTGAGGCCAGCTCGGCCACGTGCCCCGGTGTCAGGGGGCAAGCCTCGATGCTTCTCCCTTCCAGGTTCAACAGCCGGTTCACCTCGGTGATGAGCCAGTTCCCGATCATCTTGGCCCTGGGATGCAATGGCACGCTGGCGGCCGCTTCATGGGAGACCGCCGATTCGAAGAACTCGCTCATTCCCTTGGAAGTGGTCAGCAGGTCGGCATCATAATCCGGGAGACCGTACTCCTCGGCAAAGCGGCGTCGCCTCGCAGCGGGAAGTTCGGGAAGCTGGCCCCGTATTCGCTCCACCCAGCCCCTCTGTATTGCCAGCGGAGGTAGGTCCGGCTCGGGGAAGTACCTGTAGTCATGGGCATATTCCTTCGAGCGCTGCGAGAACGTAACCCCCCGGTCATCCGACCAGCCACGGGTCTCCTGCTCCACGCGCCCTCCCTCATCCAGCACTCGCCTTTGGCGCTCCGTCTCGTGCTGCAGGGCATGAAAGACCGAACGGAAGCTGTTCAGGTTCTTCACTTCCACCTTGCCCGTGAGCTCGCTGCTACCCTTGGGGCGCAGGCTCACGTTGGTATCACAGCGGAAGTTCCCTTCCTGCATGTTGGCACTGGAAACGCCGGTGTACTGCAGGATCGAGTGCAGGTTTATCAGGTAGGTGCGGGCCTCCGCCGCCGACCGCAGATCTGGCCGACTCACTACTTCCATCAACGGCACGCCGGAACGATTGACATCCACCAGCGTATACGGCTCCTCCCCGCCTCCGGCCACATGCTGCAGCTTGGCCACGTCCTCCTCAAGATGCACCCTCTCCACGCCGATGCGCCTCGAAATACCGTCGACCTCCAGGTCCAGATACCCGTCATAGGCTATTGGCTCCTGGTACTGCGAAATCTGGTAGCCCTTCATCAGGTCAGGGTAGGGGTAGTTCTTCCGGTCGAACCGTGTGGTCTCCGCGATATTGCAGTCCAGGGCCAAGCCGGTGGCGATGGTGTGCTCCACCGCCCGCCTGTTGATCACCGGCAGCACGCCAGGCATACCCAAGCACACCGGACAGACATGCGTATTGGGTGGCGCGCCCTGGTAGCGTGCGCTGCAGGCGCAGAACATCTTGCTCTCCGTGAGCAATTGCACATGCACTTCCAGCCCAATGACCGTCTCGTACTCCACCGGCCGCCTCGCTCTTCCTCGCAAACGAGTATAGCAACGCGGTTCAGGGAGAAACAACGAAGCCGGCCGGCTCCCGACTTCGTCGGTGCCAGCCATGGCGTGGAGTACAATAGTCCCAAGGGCAGCATGACATGACCGCTCGCAACATAAGCATCCTGTTTGGCAGCCAGCCCATGATCCGCCGGCCGCTGCCGTCCCGTCTCCATCCACGATGAAACCCCTCCGCCTAGGCACCCGCGCCAGCAGGCTGGCCATGGCCCAGACCAACGAGGTGGTGCAACGTCTCCGCGACGCATCCCCCAGCCTTGATGTGCAGGTCGTGACCGTTCGGACCGAGGGCGACGCCTCTCCCGAAGCGTCTCTGGCTGGGCTGGGTCGGGGCATTTTCGTGAAGGAACTGGAGGACGCCCTCCTGCGAGGCCAGGTTGACGTGGCGGTACACAGCCTCAAGGACCTTCCCACCCAGCTACCGGATGGTCTCGCCATCGCCGCCGTCTGTCAGCGCGCCGACCCGCGCGACGTGCTGGTGAACCGCTGGGGACTACCACTGACCCGCCTGCCCTCAGGGGCCCGTATCGGTACAAGCAGCCCGCGCCGGGCCGCCCAACTCAAGAGGGCCCGCCCCGACCTGGAAGTGCTCCCCATGCGGGGCAACGTCGACACTCGCTTGGCCAAGGTTCAGGCAAGCGACTACGACGGTGCCATGCTCGCCGCAGCTGGCTTGGCGCGCCTCGACTTGTTCTCCAGAACCCTCAAGGCCGAGTACCTAAATCCGAGCGAGTTCGTTCCCGCCCCAGGACAGGGAGCCTTGGCCGTGGAAACAAGGGCCGACGACCTCGCCGTTCAGGAAGCAGTCGCCAGTCTCGATCACCTGGGCACACGACAAGCGGTCACCGCCGAACGTCACGTGTTGGAACTCCTCGGCAGTGGCTGCCAATTGCCCATGGGGGCATACGGGCGGGTGGAAGAAGGCGTCCTTTACCTGGGGGCATTCCTGGCCGCCGATACACCCCGAAGGAGCAGCACCGTGACCGCATCCGGGGCTGCAAACGACCCGATAGCCGTGGGCGCTATGTGTTACTCGGCCTTAGAGAAATTTTTCGGGCCGCCGCAAGAGCAGCATGATGGCTGAGCATTCTCCAGTCCGGGGGCCTCTAACCGGGCTGCGGGTTCTCGTCACCCGCCCTGAGGGACAGGCCGCCTCGCTGACCCACCTCCTGACCCAAGATGGTGCCATCCCTGTGGAAGTTCCCCTCATCTCCATTCGCCCGTGCGACGATGCCCACGGGGTCATCCAACGCACCCTGGAGTCCCTGCCCGATTATCACTGGCTGGTCTTCACCAGCGTCAACGGAGTGCAGGTTTTCTTCCATAGGCTCTCCCGCTTGGGGCTCACTCCTGAAGCCCTTCACAAGCATTCCATCGCGGCCATTGGCCCAGCCACCGCCCAATCCCTGCGAGACCACGGCATCGATGTCGACCTGGTCCCCGCCGAACACAGTACCGCCGGGATGGTGCAGGCCATGCAACGCTTCGACCTTCAGGCCAAGCGGATATTGCTGCCACGTGCCTCAGAAGGCAGCCCCAACCTTCCCCCCAGTCTGGAAGCCTTCGGTGCTCAGGTGGACGACCTCTCCCTGTATCGCACCGAAATTCGCCAAGATGCAGCCACGAGGCTGCTTGAAGGATTCCGAAGAGGACTCGACGCAGCCACCTTCACCAGCCCATCCACCGTGCGCGCTATGGTTACCGTGCTGGCAGGCCATGTGGAGCTACTGACCCCAGTTGTGCTAGCCTGTATCGGGCCGGTCACCGCCAACGCGGCACGGCAAGCGGGTCTGGCCGTTCACGTCGTAGCCTCCGAGTACACCGTCACGGGATTGGTGCAGGCCCTCAGGGAACACTACAGTCACGGGAGGACTTAGAAACATGGTCGGTTTTCCTCAGGCGCGCCTGCGTCGCTTGAGGGGCTCACCATCCCTTCGCAGGATGGTGCAAGAGACACGCCTCAGCCCCAGCGAATTCATCTACCCCCTATTCGTCACCCACGGCCACAACGTACGCCAGGAAATAGGGCCCCTGCCTGGCTGCTACCAGGTCTCACTCGATCTGCTGGAGCGAGAAGCAATCGATGTCGCCTCCCTTGGCATCCCCGCCGTTCTGCTCTTCGGTATACCGGACGTGAAGGACTCCGTCGGCTCCGGTGCCTACGCTGACGATGGCATAATCCAACGGGCATCCAGCCTTATCAAGAAAGCCGTGCCCGAACTCATGGTCATAGGCGACGTCTGCCTCTGCGAGTACACCGACCACGGCCATTGCGGGGTGGTGACCCGCGAGACCATCGACAATGATGCCACCCTTGAACTCTTGGCCCGGACAGCCGTTTCCCAAGTGGCAGCCGGAGCAGACGCGGTGGCCCCTTCCGCTATGATGGATGGACAGGTGGGCAGCATCCGCGCCGCCCTGGATAGTGCCGGTTATCTCGGCACTCCCGTAATCGGGTACTCTGCCAAGTACGCTTCCGCCCTCTACGGACCCTTCCGCGTCGCCGCCGAGTCAACGCCACGCTTTGGCGACCGCCACACTTACCAGATGGACCCTGCCAACTCCCGCATGGCCATGCGCGAAATCGAGACCGACATCCAAGAGGGGGCCGACGTTATCATGGTCAAGCCAGCGTTGGCTTACCTCGACGTCATCGCCCGGGTGCGCCAGCAGTACGACCACCCCATCGCCGCCTACAGCGTCAGCGGCGAGTACGCCATGGTCCAAGCCGCCGCCCAGAACGAGTGGATCGACGGGCGACGTGTAGCCCTGGAGTTGCTGACTGCCATCAAACGGGCCGGGGCCGACATGATAATCACCTACTTCGCCAAGGACGCCGCCCGCTGGCTCGCCGAAGACCCTGGCTAGCCTTGTCCCTATCCACCCGCCCCATTCTCGAGAGCGGCCAGTAGCGGAACATCACCGGTCCCTCCATCTGGTCGATGCCCACCGGGCCAAACCTCCGGCTGTCGAGGCTGTTGCTCCGCACGTCTCCCAGTACCAGATAGTCGCCCGGCCCCAGCCACCATTCCGAGCCAGCGGACTCCCCAGGAATCTGCTCCATGGGAAGGTACGGTTCCCGCAGGGGCTTGCCTTCCACCAACACCCCCTCCCGCTCCAAGCGCACCCACTCCCCCGGAAGGCCGACAATGCGCTTCAGGAGCGCCTGTTCAGTGGTGGGAGGCCGCAAGACCACGACCTCTCCCCGCACCGGGGCACGCCTCCTGTACGCCGATCGGTCCAGCAGCAGGCAGTCCCCATCCCGGAAAGCAGGCTCCATGCTTCCCCCCCGGACCACGAAACTCCGCGCCAGAATCACGGATATCAAGGTCGAGACAATGGTCACTTGGCGGCCCTCACCAAGGGAATTCGAGTTGGCAAGCTACCTTGAGCAAAGGCCCCCCAGCAACTACAACCCCGAATGCATCATAAGCCAAGCACTTCAGCCCACCAAGGCAGCCAGTGGACACCAGGTGGAAGTCCGGCTCGATTGCCGCCTTATTGACCCTCTGGTACACTTGGGCATGAATACACAGCAACAGATGGAGGAAACATGCGACTATTCGACCATGCGCTTCGCAGCCTGGCTCGTGTGGTGACCCCAGAAGAAGCCCACGCCCACTGCGACGTGCCCTGTGGCATCTATGACCCCCATCAAGCCCAGGTGGCCGCCCTCACCGTGCTCCGGATGAACCAGCTCATCCGCGACCTTCCCAAACCCGATGCCCACGCTCCCGCCGACGAGGTGGAGACCCACGATGCCAAGCTGGGGCGCTTCATCGCTTCCAAGGAAGAGCACTCCGAGATCTGCAAGCGCGAGCTTCGCATCCTCTGGGGCGACTACTTCAACCCCACTCACCTGGAAGCCCATCCAGGCATCCACGACCTCTTCTGGAACGCCATGAAGCAGGCTTCCAGGGCACGACAGGAGGTCGACATGGCCGCCGCCGAACAGCTCCTGGCCACCACCCAGCAGATTGCCGAGGTCTTCTGGGAGACCAAGGGCGCCCAGACTCAGCGTGTGCCCACCCGCCATGCCGTGGGCGGCGAACTGGTGCACCCCATCCCCTAGGTCCACCCCTGTTGCATAGGATTCTCAGTTGAGTTCCGATAACCGGACTTGGAGCCAAATCACCCCTGAGAAAGGAGGGGAAAGTGGCTAACAGAGAAGACATCGCGCTCATGGCGCACCTGATGCGTCGCGCCGGATTCGGCGCGTCTCGCAGCGAAGTCGAGGCCCGTTGCGAGAAGGGTTACGAGGCCACCGTGGAAGAGTTGTTGGACCCCGACGACAGCATACCCCAAGCCGACCGCTACGAGATGCTGCGCTACCACCCCGGGGCCCTTCTCGCTGGCGGGCAACCCCCCATGGGCAACGTCAACTGGATGTACCACCTGCTGAACACCCAGCGGCCCCTGGAAGAGAAGATGGCCCTCTTCTGGCACCACGTGTTCGCCACCGGCAACTCCAAGGTGGACAACTACGACCAGTTGTGCCAGCAGATCGACATGTTCCGCGCCAACGGCATGGGCAACTACCGGTCCATCCTGATGGATCTCGCCACCAACCCAGCCATGATCTTCTGGCTGGACCAGAATGAGAACCACGCCCACGCCGTCAACGAGAACTGGGGACGCGAGCTCCTCGAACTCTTCAGCATGGGTGTGGGCAACTATACCGAGGTCGACGTCCGCGAGGCCTCCCGGGCCTTCACCGGCTGGACCTTCGAGTACAAGATCCCGCGCCTTCCCTATGGGCGCTACCCCTGGAAGTTCGAGTATCGCCCCGAAGACCACGACGACGGCGAGAAGACCTTCCTCGGACATACCGGCCGCTTCAACGGCCAGGACATCATCGACATCGTCGTGCAGCAGCCCGCATGCCACCGCTTCGTCTCGCGCCACCTCTACAACTTCTTCGTGGCCGACGAAGTCCAGGTGCCAGCATGGCAGATCGACCCGCCCCGGGACCCGCAGGCAATCGATACCCTCTCCACCAGCTTCCGGGACTCCGGCTTGGAGATGAAGGCCGTGCTCCGCACCCTGTTCAACTCCGACTTCTTCAAGGAAGAGGCCATCAGGTACGCCCACGTCAAGAGCCCCGCCGAAGTGGTCGTGGGCACCCTTCGCGTGGTCGGCGGCTCTGCCTTCCCCGGCCCCGGCGTCGGCGACCTGTCCATGCAGCCTACCTACATGGGGCAGGACCTGCTGAA
>JAAXIE010000258.1 GCA_012270525.1 Dehalococcoidia bacterium
ATCTTGACGTAACCCGTGCAGCGACAGACGTTGCCCGCTATTGCCTGTCGCACTTCATCCGCCGTGGGGTCAGGCTGCTCCTGCAGCAGGGCATAGGCACTCATGATGATCCCCGGGGTGCAGTAACCGCACTGGATGCCACCGTGCTCCACCATGTGGGCCTGCAGCGGGTGAGGCTGCCCATCCGCCGACAGGCCCTCGATGGTGGTGACCTCCCGGCCCAGGGCGTCTCCCGTGAGCAGGAGGCAGGCCAGCACCGGCTTGTCGTCCAGCAGCACGGTGCACGAGCCGCATTCGCCCTCGTTGCAGCCCACCTTGGTCCCGGTGAGCCGCAACTCTTCTCGCAAGACCTCCAGCAGGGAGCGGTCTGGCTCCGATGCCACCTGTCGCCACCGCCCGTTGATGACCAGTTGGTTACCATTCACGCTACTGCTCGATTCCTCCATAGAACCTTCACCAATGGAATCGTGTGGCCCAGAATCCCGCTTGTGTTCAAGCCCCCAAGGCCCGGGCTACCGCAGTTTCGAGGGTGCGTCTTACCAGCACTTCCACCAAGCTGCGCCGGTAGGAAGCACTCCCTCGAAGGTCGTCGATGGGCGAGCACTCACCGCCAGCCAGGACCCCTGCTTGGGCCAGCAATTCGGGTGTGGCTTCCTTGCCACGGAGGGATTTCTCCGCTCCGGTGGCACGCATGGGAGTTGGGGCCACAGCTCCCAAGGCGATGGCCACCTCGCCAATGCGACCGGAACCCGCTTCCAGCGTCACCTGGGAGCACGCCGAGGCAATTGCGATGTCCATGGCATCCCTGGGTGTGAACCGCTGGAAGCAACTGCCTGTCATGGGAGAAGGCTCCGGTACGTCCACCCCCAGGAGCAGGCCGGTGGCTCCGACCACCGATCGTCCGGGGCCGAGGAACACCTGCTCCACAGGAACGCTGGCATGCCCGCTGCCGTTGATGTAGCGGGCGGTGGCACCGGATGCCATCAGGGCGGGTGCACTATCCGCAGCGGGCGATGCGTTGCACAGGTTCCCGCCAAAGGTGGCCATGTTTCGCAACTGCAGCGAACCGATGACCTTGATTGCTTCCACCAAGGCTGGAAAACGGCGGGATACCTCCTCCGACCTCTCCAACTCCCGGAAGGGGACCGCCCCCCCGATGCGCAGACCCTCACCGGGCACCGACTCCCACTGGGTCATTCCGGGTATGCGCTTGACGTTGACCAACCCGTCACAGGTGACGGCACGCCGTCGCAGGTTGATCAAGACGTCGGTCCCTCCCGCCAAGGCTTTGAACGTACCATGGCGGCCACCCAAAACCTCGATAGCCTCGTCGACGGAAGCCGGTTCGTAGTAGCTGACACCCATCGCAGGGAGTATAGCACGCCCAGCCCATGAGCCCCGCTCTGGGTGCCCGAACCATCTCGGACCATGACTGTGCCCGTTCGCGCCTGTCGCGCTTGACAGAGCCACACTGTTCGGGGATGCTGCCCCAAATGTCCAGATGGTCAGGATACGACCCATGAAGCCGGGCGATTTCGTCGAAGCCCGCCGTCGCTTGGAAGCCAAGACCCGTTCCGGCCCCAAGGTGACATCCATGTCCCAAGCCGCCAGCTTGGTGAAGGATGGCGACCTCATTGCCATCGGCGGCTGTCTCTACTCCCGCACCCCACTGGCCATGCTCGCCGAGCTATTGCGTCAGGGCAGAACCGACCTCACCCTCGCCCGCAACCTCATGTGTTACGAGGGAGACTGGTACATGGCCTCCGGTGCGGCCCATACCCTGATCACCAGTTGGTACGGCATCGGCCTGCGCTGGGGCCTCTCTCGGGTGTTGCGTGACTCGGTGGAAGGCGGGACGGTACGCTTCGAGGAATGGAGTCATCTGGGGCTGGGCCTGCGCTTCCGGGCTGGGGCCATGGGCGTGCCCTTCCTTCCCACCCTCAGCCTGTTGGGGTCGGACCTGATGCACGTCGGCCAGGTGAAGACCATGACCTGCCCCTACACTGGTGAGACTCTTGGCTTGGCCCCCGCCCTGTTCCCCGATGTCGCCCTGCTCCATGTGCACCGGGCGGACCGGCTGGGGAACTGCCAGATTGACGGCTATCCCCACATGGATGCCGACATCGCCCTGGCCGCCACCACGGTTCTGGTGACCGCAGAACGCATCGTGGACGACGACGAGCTGCGACGCCAAGCCGATCGCACTGTGATCCCAGGCTTCGCCGTCGATGCGGTGGTCGAGGCCCCCTACGGCTCCTTTCCCCACGAGTGCTTTGGACTCTACGAGGCCGACTTCAGTCACTTCGACGACTATGTCGCCCAAGCCAGGGATGCCGCCGGGGTGCGGGATTACCTGCAACGCTACGTACACGGTGTCGCCAACCACCAGGAATACCTCGCCCTCTTCGGCGAGGAAGCGTTGCAGCGCCAGGGTCGCTTGGCGCGGGAGTTGGTGGGATGACCGCCAGTGCGAACCAGTCCTTGGGGTGCACGCCACAGGAGTTGCTGGCGGTGATGGCATCCCGTCAACTGGAAGGGGTCTCTTCCGTGTTCGCTGGCGTCGGCGTGCCTCTGCTGGCAGCGGCCCTCGCCCAGAGCACCCACTCCCCCGACCTGGTAATCGTGGTGGAAGGAGGCTCCATCGGGGCGACACCCAAGCCGGGCCAACTCCCCATATCCACCAACGAGATGCGCACGGCCCACCGCGCCACCATGTTGCCGGGAATCACCAACACCTTCCTGCTGGCACAGAGGGGTCTGCTGGAAGTGGGATTCGTCGGCGGAGCACAGATCGATCGCTATGGCAACCTCAACTCATCCGTGGTCGGGGAGTACTCCCAGCCTCGGGTGAGGCTGCCGGGCAGTGGCGGGGCCAACGAC
>JAAXIE010000089.1 GCA_012270525.1 Dehalococcoidia bacterium
AGACTCTTGTGAAAGGTATCCTTGCCTACCGAGTCGTAGGCCACGTTGACCCCCTTGCCATCGGTGGCCTTCAAGGTCTCCTCTTCGAAGTCCTGCTGCGTGTAGTTGATTACAACGTCGGCCCCTGCTTCCCGCGCCAGTTGCGCCTTGGCCTCGGTGGAGACGGTGGTGATGACCTGCGCCCCCAGGTGTTTCGCCATCTGTATCAGCAGCAGGCCCACGCCGCCAGCCCCAGCATGCACCAGGCAGGAATCGCCGGGCTTGAGAGGGTAGGTGCTGTACGCCAGGTAGTGGGCCGTCATGCCTTGCAGCATGGCCGCTGCTCCCATCCGGGCATCGATGCCAGCAGGCATCTTGACCAAGCGCCAACCCGGGGCCACCTGCTTTTCGGCATAGGCCCCCGGTACTCCGCAATAGGCCACGGTATCGCCCACGGCCACCTCGGTTACGCCGTCACCAACGGCTTCCACCATGCCAGCGGCTTCCTGGCCAAGGACTACCGGAAGGTTTGCCGGATTGGCCCCGTTGCGGGCATATATGTCGGCGAAATTAATGCCGACTGCCTGCACGTTGACCAGGGCTTGCCCCGGTCCGGGCTGCGGGTCGTCCACGTCCTCGTACTGCAGCGTTTCGGCCCCTCCAGGCTGGTGAATGCGCACGGCTTTCATAACGTACCCCTCCTAATCGGGTATGCAGGCAACCACGGTGATTTCCACCAGCAACTCCGGCGCATTCAGGTCGACATGGACCGTGGTCCGTGCTGGTTTGTTGGTGGGGAAATACTTGTTGTACTCCTCGTTATAGGCGTCCAGATACTGTCGCCCCGTCAGGTGGGTCAGCACGCTGAGGACGTTGTCCAGCGATGTGCCAGCCGCCTCGAGGATGATCTGTATCTTGTCAATGGTGAAGCGGACCTGCTCGCGGATGTCCTTGCCCACCTCACCCGTCTCGTGATGGCGACCCGTCTGTCCGGCGACGAACACCAGGTTGCCGAAGCGCGTGGCGGTGGACAGGTTGACGTTGGGGGCCGCCATGTCCACCTGCACGATCTCTTTCTTGGGCATCTCGTTCTCCTTGGGTGATCGACCCTAGTCGGGTATCACCGCTATGCATTGGATTTCCACCAGCAGGCCGGGGCCCATCAACTGCGAACCCACGGTGGCCCGTGCAGGCCGGTTGTCGGTGAAATAGGACGCGTACACCTCGTTGAAGGCGGGGAACAGCGAGGGGTCGGTGAGCCAGCAGGTGGCCGTCACCACGTTGTCCAGCGAGGTTCCTGCCTCTTCCAGGCAGACCTTGATGCGCTCTATCGCGTTGGCGGTCTGGCCCGCTACGTCATTCGGCAGATCGTTGGTCACCGGATGTCGCCCCGTCTGTCCCGATACGTACACCGTATTGCCGAACTTGGTGGCGGGCGAGAGAGGCGGCCCAGCTGCGGTCAACGAGGCTGGTGCTATGATCTCCTTCTTGGGCATGATGGTCCTCCTCCTGCTTATCTTGTTGGTGTCTTGGTTTCGGTAGGAAGCTCGCTTAGAAGATCGCGATGGGGTTCACCGGCGAGCCGGTGGTGTTGTGCAGGCGCAGCGGGCCTATCGACATCATGAACTCCCAGCGGTCCCGCTGCCGGCAGGCCTCCGCCAGGTCCTCCAGGTTGGCATTGTCCAGTATCCAGATGCCCATGGCGACGATACCCACTTGATGAATGGGATTGGTCACCCGCTGGTACTGGCGGGGCATCACGTCGTTACCTGTATCCGAGCCAATCATAGCGATGCTGCGCTCGTGGAACAGGGGCAGGCAGGCCGCTTGGCACGCCGTCGAGCCGACACCCGGTATGTCCCACGGCCCTTCGATGTCACGGAGGTGCAACTGGCCCGTGCGCACCAGCAGGATGTCGCCCTCTTCCACGCGGAAACCACACCGTCTCTCTGCCTCCAGAATATCCTCAGGCATCACACCTTCGCCACGGTCAAGCCAGTCGATGCCGCGCACCATGGGCACGTCCACCAGCACTGCCCGGGTGGTGATCCCATCCTTGGCTACTTCCACGGATTCCACGGTGGCCCCCAAGCTGGTGGAGACCAGGTGAGCGGGGCGACCGTTGTACATCTTCCCTTCCCAGAAGAAGTGGGCCAAGCTGTCCACGTGGGTGATGGCGAACCCGTGGAAGATCATGCCAAAGAAGTCGGTGGAAGCCTGGTTGATGCGCGCCGTCACCTTGTCGCCACTGCCCCAGCCTTCGCCGCTCTCCACCATGTAGTGGATTGGGGGGAAGGGAATGTCGGGTGAGGGCTCGAACCGCACGGTGCGGGCGCAACTGAGAGTGGTTCCTTCCTGTACCAGTCCTACGGCCCGCTTCGTTTTCTCCGGGCCGAGGAAGTTCAGAGTCCCCAACTGGTCGTCTTCACCCCAACGACCCCAGTTGCTCAACGAATTGAAATACCCCAGCACCTCTTCCTCGGTGGGGATTCCCTGCTGTGTCATGTTTCCTCCGGCAGACGCGTGGTCGTCGGTCTTTGCGCCCTAGTCCAGGATCCCGAAGAAACGGGCCTGCGCCCCCTCAGTGTCTGCCACCTTGTACCACGGGCCGAAGAAGTTGAAGCGTCGACCCGAAACCGCTCCCAGGTTGGTCATCCCTTCCATGATGGTAATCCCTGCTCCTAGGATGATGCGGTGTACCACGAAATCCTCGGAGGTGAAGTCGGGGAAGCGGGCCATGTACTCCTCGAAGAAATCGAAGCCGATGGCCTTGGGTCTGCGTTCAACCAGCCAGTTGGCCCCTTCCGGGGTCAGGTAGGGCGAGGTGGTGAAATATTCAGGGAAATTGCCCCACATCCGATCGGTCCAGTCGGTGCGCAGCAGTACGATGTCACCTTCACGCACCTCCACGCCACACCGTTCGAAATCGGCCGCCGTGAGGCCGTGGCTGGGGTCGCAGGGGGTGCAGTCCAGCACCACAGCCTCCCCTATCACGTTGTCCAGGGGCACCTCGGCCATGGTTATGCCGTCTTCGAAGCAGTGAAGAGGGGAATCGACGTGCGCGCCTGTGTGGATGCTCTGGTGTATGGAGCAGACCTGCCAGAACCCTGGGCCTCGCCGGAAATACTCAAGCTCCACCCGCACGTTGGTGGAAGGGGGGCCTCTCGTCTCGCTATCCACCAGCACACTGAGGTCAACCAGTTGTGGCATGGGGCCCCTCCCAAGGCAGGCAACGTGAACGGACATAACGAGGAGCACAGGAAGGATACCAACGGCCCGAATGGGGGTCAAGCAAACGGGTCCCGCCATATAGTCCCGCTATGACAATCTCCCGTTGACCCTCACGACCCACCCTGCTAGCGTATATGGAGGCTGGGGACTGACCCCGCAGGGGTTTCCCCAGCCTTGCTATTTTCCATATGGTCTGCGGAAGGAATACGCCATGTCGAGCTTGGCCCTGGTCCCTGTCCTGCTCCCACTCCCCTATCGCAGTGCTGGGAGCGTCCTTGCGGCACACCGCGGCTTGGGTCCCAGCTACAAATCAGGCCAGTTACTGCGGGTCTTGCGGCATACGCGGCGTG
>JAAXIE010000120.1 GCA_012270525.1 Dehalococcoidia bacterium
CAGCGTCCGTAGAAGGCGCGGTGGTTCGCCTCGCTGAAGCGCGTATCGCTGGCCCAAGCCATCAGGTTCTCGTCGAACCCCTCGTGACCCAAGGCCATGGCGGTATGCATGGCGTAGCGACGCGATACGACCCCGCGACTGGTGGCGGTGCACTCCTGCCAGTTGTCCATATCGTCCTGCTCGAATGTGCCCGTCGGTCCGAACCCGCGTGAGCCTGCCAACCGAATGGCGTCCTTGACCTCCTGCGGGGCGGACTTGTCCACGTATGCCCACGACCATATCTCCGTCTGGTTGGGCCCGCGCGGCTGCCATACCCTTATCGTGCGCGAACCGGTGCGCAGGATGGAGAAGTTGGGGAAGATGGTCCCAGCGATGGGATTGACCAGGTCATGCCTCTCCCCCAGTCGCTGCCGTATATCCGCTGCATGTTTGGTCTCGTAGGCGTCCAGCACGGGCATCAGGGGATCGGCTGTCTCGCCAGGGCTCAATGCCAGGATGCAGTGTCCCCACTCGGTGGATACCAGCCGACCGGGTTCCTGGCTGGCCGGCCGGTTGAACCGGGCATCCACTGCGGAGCGGTGCGTCCATGGGACATGGTAAGAGTCGCCAGCGAAGTTCTCCGCTGCCAGCTTCCAGTTGCAGGGAACAACCCACTTGTGCATCCCGCCCACCATCTCGATGCCACCCTCGCGGCGGTCGAAGAAGTTGTCCATGTACCAGGTCATCTCCCCCAGGTACTCCAGCAGGGGAGGAGCATCGGGATTGAAGGTGGCGAAAATCATCCCCTTGTAGTCGTCGATTTTCGCAACCGGCGCCAACCCCCACTTCTCGGTGTCCAGTTCGTCGTAGTAGGCCTCGCGCAGGCTGGGGACGGCGATGAGTTTGCCCTCGCTGCTGTAGGTCCAACCGTGGTAGGCGCAGACAAAGGCCGAGGCGTTGCCGCTGTCGGCACGACATACCCGGTTGCCACGGTGACGGCATACGTTCAGGAAGGCCCGCACCTGGCCGTTGCTGTCCCGCGTGACAAGGACCGGGTCTTCGGCCATGTAGGTGGTGAAGAAATCACCGGGGTTGGGTATCACCGTCTCATGACAGAGGAAGAGCCAACTCGGAGCGAAGACCCGCTCCAACTCTTCCCTGTAAATCTCTTCGTCGGAGAAGATGCGGCGGTCCATCATGCCCCGCTGGACGTCCACCAGATTGCCGCCCTGTGTCCTGGTTCCGGATTCCATCCTGTCGCGCGCCGTCATGTCAGCCCCCTTGCCTGCCCTCGATGGTGGAGATGGGGTCAACCTGCAGTGGATGCGCTGGTCTGTGGCATCACCACCTGGTAGCGTGCCGAGTATTCCCGTTCCTTCACACCGAAGGAACTGAGGGTGGCCAGCAGAAGGAGACAGGCCACCGCGAAGAAGGCCATATCGTAGCTTCCGAGGAGGTCGTGCATATTGCCTGCGAACTGTATGCTGGCGGCCGCCCCCAACTGGTGGAACAGGAACGTCATGCCGGTGAGTGTGCCCAGGAACCGCAGGCCATAGATGTCCGCGGTGAGGCTGGTGGTCAGTGGGCCCGTCGCCCACCAGGAGAAGCCCAGCACCGAGGCAAAGGCCCAGATCGACCATGGGGCAGGCAGGATGAACAGCATCATGTAGCCCAGGAACCGGCCACCGTACACCAGGGCCAGCAGGTTCTTGCGGGGGAACTTGTCGGCAAGGGCGGTGGCTCCCAGTAGCCCCACCACGTTCAGCCCGCTCATCAAGCCGAAGGCCAACGCCGCAGTCGACTTCGTCATCCCCTCCTCTTCGGCATAGGGGATGAAATGGAAGCTCATGATGGAGGTGGTGGCCCCGCAGGCAAAGTAGGCCAGTGACAACTGCCAGAAGGGGGCCGATTTCAGCGATGCCCTCCAGTAGTCCAACTCCAGCGGTCCGGGGACCGGCGTACTCGGCGGGGTGGGCTGGCCGTGGGCGTCGGTGTCCCGCTCCCCGTCGGGACGGAGACCCATGTCCGACGGGTCGTTGCGCAGTAATAGGAAGGAAAGGGGAAAGCCGAGGGTCAGGATGATGATCCCCAGCACGAGCCAGGTCTCGCGCCAGTCCAGCACCTGCACCAGGTAGCCGGTGAGCGGCACCAGGACCAAGCCACCCACCGAAGCACCCGCAGTGCTGATGCCCAAGGCCGTGGCCCGGCGCTTGCGGAACCACCTCGTCAGCAACGCCCCGCTGATGTTGATCGTGCTGGCACTGGAGCCGATGGCCCCCAGGATGCCGAAGCCAAGAATCAGGTAGGCGATTTGGGGCGTGGCCATGAGCATCACCGTGCTACCGGCCAAAATCAGGACGCCGGTGAGAATCACCTTCCGCGCCCCCAGCTTGTCGTAGAACCAGCCAGCGAAGGGCTGGCAGATGCCGGCGGCGATCATCCCCACCAAGCCAGCCACGGAGATGAGGCCTCGACTCCATTCGAACTCTTCACTCATCGGAGTGACGAAGTTTCCGAAGCTGCTGCGGGAGCCGATGGATACCAGGGCGACGAAGAAGGTGACGCCTACTATCACCCAACCATAGAAGAGGGGTTGCTTGGTACGCCTCGGAGACGTTGGCGCGCCCCCCGCAGGCTGGTTACCGGTAGGTGGTGCGTCGTCCGTAACAACCTCCCGCGCCGCGCGTCTGCCTACTCGTGCAGGCCTCTGCGAAAAGGATTAGTTGCAGGCGTGAAGTGTATCACTTCGAACGGCACGGTTACAATTGACGCTGGGCTCAACAGAGACTAGACGGCCGAAACCGCCATCGATTGGCGGCATGGACAGACTTGGGGCACGGCGCAAACTACGAATTCAGGATGGCACAGATGGCAGACCGGCAGATTACCCTCGAAACATACGAAACACCATTCAGCCCCGAGGACAAGGACGCCAACTTCAAGCACGACGTGGCCACCTACAGCAGGCTCGACCCCATGCCTGCCCTGGACCGCATGAGTCGCAACCTGGATATACCGGTGGGGGCATTGGTGCGCTACGTTCTGGCCCGCTGGGCGACCTCGGGAAGCGATGCCCTGCTGGAAGTCGGTCCGCTGGTGGTGCGCCAGATGGGGGCTCTCATCCAGCAGGCCGAAGAAGAAGCCACCGACGAAGCCCGCGTCAAGGCCTACGACGGTCTTCGCCAGATAGTGTCCTGGCTCACCATTCCCCTCGACAACCCCAACTGGCAAGCCCCCCGGTCACGCCCGAGTAGCCCGAGTAGCTAGGAGCTTGGCACCGCCTGCTGGGGAGCCCCGTAGGCGGCGGTGAAGAGTCTCTCGGTGCGACCCGTAGCCAGCATAGCCCCTACTGCGATGAGCCACAGGAAGAAAACAGCCCCAACGATGGGGTGCAGGATGGTTGCCTCGTCCCACCACACGAATTGCATGGCTATGCCAATGATGGCCGAAGCAGGGGCGACCTTTCTCAGTGGTCCGCCTACTTGCCATTGGTATTTGGTGGCTAGGACCAAGGCCAGGCCGGCTAGCGAGAACCCTATCTTCCCGGTGAGCCACCGGGCATCGTACGTGCCCTCGACAAAACTCGTGATGCCCGGAGCATAAATGGCCAGCAGGATCGTGCAAACGCCTGACAATGCTGTTATGGCCCCGGATGCAGCCAGAAGATAAGGCACTACGGGCGTGGCGAGGCGTGACCGAATTATCCAAGTCCTGACGACGTACCAGCCACCGCCTATCAGGGCCAAGGCAGCTATGAACCTGGCGATGCCGTTGAGAGTGTAAGCGGCGCGGCTGTCGGCGATGGCTTGCAGCGATTGTTCCAGGGTTGGCTGGTCGGCCTCGGCAACCAGCCGTGCTGCGACCATGACTGCGGTCGCGCCAGCACTAAGAAGCAGTAGTTTTCCGCCGGTCCTGGCTGCGGAGTCGATGCTTCCTGATTCTATCGCCATTCGAGACTCCAAACCGCCTCCCATCGGGGAGATTAGTACACACCAATAATGATAATGATCATACACATATCCGAGCGCTATGTATAGACTATAACACTTTGGCGACTTGGGAATCGAATGAATACCTGTATGACATAAGCGGCGCATCGAAGGGCGGGACTGCCACTATTGGAGTGTAGAGACGAGGAAGCGTGCCCGGAAAGAGACTGCTGGCGAGGTGGTGTGTCTCATTCCTGGCTGTTGGGGTGCCATGCGTCCAGCATGGCGTTGAAGGTTTCCATGGCTGGGTCGGAGACCCCGTAGGGGCACTCGAAATGCACACCCACCGGAAACCCGGCTTCGGCCACGCCTTCGACTATCGCCCTGTAGTGGTCCACCATGGCCGCCTTCTTCTGCTGGAAGGGCATGGCAGCCAGTTCCGTCACCCACTCTATCTCTGGGCCGACCAGGTCGCTGGTGTCGTCCTTGATGAGCCACCGTATCAGGCCCAGCCGCTCCTCCAGTTGCGGCACGAAACCGAAGGAGAGAAGGATTTCGGGGCGGTGGGGATGCTGCTTCATCTGTTCCAGGAAGGTCAGGATTTGCTGGCTGTAGAGCAGTTGGGTCATGGCGAAGTTGGCCCCGCATTCCAGCTTGTACAGCAGGCGTCCCTCCTCCTCCAAGCGGGTGGGGATCAGGATCGCCCCCCGCGAAGGCATGACATCGCTGTAGATGCCAAGGGCCTCGTTGGGCGACGGCCCCACTATGTCGGCATCGTCGAATACCCGCGGCACTCCCACGAACACCACCCGGTCCACGCCAGCCTGCCTCAGGCTGTCGACACGCTCATCCAGTTGCTTCCTGGGAGTGAAAACGGTCACCTGGGTCAGGATGCAGGAAGCCGGTATTTTCTCGCGCAGTGCGATGCTGGAGTCCAATGCATCGGTCTTCTCGTCCAGCGGTACTGGGCGGTCCCCTTCCTCGGGGATCATCTGGGGAACGACCAGCGTGTTGATGTGGTCGATGAGCCCCGATTTGTCGAGTTGGGCCCGTGTCTTCCGGGCCTCTTCCTCGGCTAGGGCCTGACCCCCTGACTTGGACGTGGGGATCAACTCCAGTGCAATAGTTGCCAAT
>JAAXIE010000152.1 GCA_012270525.1 Dehalococcoidia bacterium
TTACATAGTAATCGGAGTGGCGGTGGTCATCGCCGCAATCGTGGCAGGGTTCTATGCCTCCGTCCGCTTGATGCGTGGCAAGGACGCTGCCGACCTCCAGCGATTCCTGCGCAGGGAAAACTGCAGTTGGGAACAGGTGCCTACTCCCGAGGGAGGCTCGGATACGGTGCTTTACAAGAACCGGGAGCCAGAGGGAAGTGGCATCGAAATGCGGGCCTACTACTACGCGAACCTACCTAAAGATGCCGAAGACGAGGGAGTCTGCCTCTCCATCATCGACCCCCAACGCATCAATGGCATGATACTCAACGGCTTCGCCCGCCCCTTGGACGCCATGCAGTTCGGCGACGAACTCTGGAAACAACAGTTCCTCGGCGACGTCGGCATCATGGAAAAAGTGATCGAGTCAAAGAGGGTGGAGTGGGACCAGTTGCAGCGCGAAGTGGTAATCGGCCACTACAGCCTCTGCATGTAGATACAGGCACGACCTCCCAACAGCCTTGCGTTATGTACCGGTCTGGGCTACTCTTTCTAGCGCAGGGCCAGCGCCCGAAGCAGCCGTTCCCCTGTCCTGACCCAAGAGTTGGTGTGAGGCCGCCTCTCTGCCCTCCCTTGAACCAAATACTGCGTAACTAGATGCGACTCCCTTCCTACAACGTCCATACCCTGCACGGAGACCTCTTCGGCGGAGTTACCGCGGCCGTGGTGGCCCTGCCGGTTGCCCTTGCCTTCGGCGTAGCCTCGGGAATCGGCCCCATCGCTGGGATGTACAGCGTCATAGCCGTGGGCTTCTTCGCCGCCATTTTTGGGGGAACCCCCTCCCAGATTTCCGGGCCCACGGGACCCATGACCATCGCCATGGCTGTGGTGGTCACCCAGCATGCCGACTCCCTGCAGGAAGCTTTCACCATCGTAATGCTGGCCGGTTTGCTGCAGATTGCCCTCGGGGCGATACGCGTCGGCAGCTTGGTCAGCTACACCCCGTACTCGGTGATTTCGGGCTTCATGTCCGGGATCGGCCTCATCATCATGGTGATCCAGGTGATGCCCTTTATCGGTCTCAGCACCGTCTCAGGAGGGCCCCTCAACTCCATACGTGCCTGGCCCGACGCATTCCCCGACCTAGCGTACGAGGCCGTGATTCTCGGCGTCATCTCCCTGGGCGTCGGCATATTCTGGCCCAGCAGGGTGCGCAAGTTCCTGCCTGCACCCCTGGCAGCATTGGTCGTTGGTACCTTGGTGGGGCTGCTCTGGCTCAAAGGGGCCCCCACCATAGGCGAGGTGCCCACTGGACTGCCGGAATTCCAGATTCCACACCTTTCCCCCGGATTCATCGCTGGAGTCCTCGAACCAGCTTTCATCCTCGCCCTACTGGGTTCCATCGACAGCCTGTTGACGTCCCTCGTTGCTGACTCCCTCACCCGAACTCGCCATAACCCCAACCGAGAACTGATGGGGCAGGGACTGGGTAATTTTGCGTCAGGCATTGTGGGCGGTCTCCCGGGAGCCGGTGCCACCATGGGCACGGTGGTCAATATCCGCGCTGGCGGGCGGACCCCGGTATCGGGGGCTCTCCGGTCGGCCTTCGTGCTGGCCTTGGTGCTCGGCATCGGCTGGATTACCGAGCCCATTCCCCATGCTGTACTCGCTGGCATCCTCATGAAGGTGGGCTGGGACATCGTCGACTGGCGCTTCATTACCCGCATACGTCACGTACGACGCGACTCTCTCCTGATTATGCTGGTCACACTGGTGTTGACCGTATTCGTGGACTTGGTGACGGCGGTGGCCCTGGGCCTCATCGCCGCGGGCCTCGCGAGGGCGCAACAGGAAGCCCGGCCCGAACTGGACAGCGTCATATCGGTGCCCCTGCTGGAGCAGACCTTCTTTGCCGATGATCAAAGTCTCCTGGACGCCGATTTGGACGACGAGGAGCTTTATCGCGCCCGGGTTGGCCTGGTCTCGCTACGGGGTAGCTTCACCGTGGCATCGGCCAACGAACTGGCCAACGTCATTGGTAGAGACATTCGAGACCACGAGGTAGTCATCTTTGATTTCTCCAAGACCACCCGCATGGACGACAGCGCAGCCCTGGTCATCGAGCAACTCATCGATACCGCCAACGACGATAACACCGAGTGCATCATAATGAACCTCTCCGATTCCGTGGGAAGGAACCTCCACGCCCTCAACGTCTTCCGTAAGGTCCCCAAGGAGCGGTTCGTGGACACCCTTGACGGGGCCCGGGCCTTGGCAAGGACGCTACTGGACTAACGGGTGCCCTCCCCCAACGAGTCGGCGTACACTGCTCTGGTATCATGTCCTCGATGGAGACCCCTCCCTATGCCAACTTCGGGAGTTACCTGGCCCACCACCTCCTGATCGTGATGGCCCTCGCCGCCTCGTTTCTGCCCCTCTTCGGGCCCTTGGCCGACCATCACTTCGCAGAGCGCCAACCGTGGCACTCCCACATCTACTTCGATGGCCCAGCCCACAAACATCTTCACTCTTACGAAGCGACTGACCATCACACCGTCCGGCCTCCTGCCAGCCCACACTGGGATGCTCCGCAGACGGGCAACCTCGCCATCCTCAACGATAGCTACGGGATAGGACCGGGATTGTCCGGTGCCCCAGCGTACCTGCAGCGGGCCGCCGGGATGGTATTCCAGAATCCAGGTTACGACCGCGAGAGGGGTTATACCGCTGGGTATACTTCCCCTTCCGATGCCATAATTCCGCCCCCAGAGCAACCCCCGCGACCCTAAGCCCCTTTCCCACCTAGTTTGCCCCGCGCTCTGCAGTACCTTCCTGTCAGTCGCGGTACGGCATCCGCCATACGTTTGGTACGATCCGTGGAAAGGAGCAAGCGGTGAAACTGCGTTTCCGTAGAATCTGCTCGGGGGTAGCCGCCTTGGTGCTCGTCATGGGGTTGAGCGTGGGTACCGCCCTAGCCCATGAAGGTCGGGAAGTTGAGGGGTATCGCTTCGTCGTTGGCTGGCTAGACGAACCGGCCTACGAGGGCTTCAAGAATGCGGTGGAGTTGCGTGTAACAGAGGCGACGGCGATGTCCGGAGCCGATGACGCACCCCATGACTCAAATGGCAACGGCCACCACGCTGATGGGAATGATAGAGACTCGGACCATAGTATGCCCATGGCCGGTCCTACTCCGGTCCAACAGGGAGCGATGGCCATGGGTCATCGCGAGACAGTGCCAGTGGAAGGACTGGAAGGGAACCTGCAGGTAGAAGTGACCCATGTGTCCACGGGGACTGCAAGGGTAGTCTCCCTTTATCCCACACGAAACGATCCGGGCCACTATACCGCTGCCCTCTTGCCCACGGCCCCAGGCGTCTACCAGTTCAGGGTTTTCGGGGACATCCATGGCGCTCCGGTCAACGAATCGTTCCTGTCGAGGGGAGGAGGCGGGGGGTTCGATGACATCAATTCGTCCGCCGACCTCCATTTCCCCGACAGGCTTCCAGAGATTCGCGAACTGCAAAGCGCAGTACGGGGGGCCATCAGCACCGCCGAGAATGCCCAGGATGCAGCCTTGGCCGCTGCTTCGGTGGATGCCAACAATGGGTCGAACATCCTGAGCGTTCTATCCCTAGTGTTAGGGGCGCTCGGCTCGGTGTCGGGCGTCGGAGGCCTAACCGTCGCTCTGCGCCGAAGGCGATAGCGTTTCCATGACCAAGGGTCTGGTAGCCTGCCTGCTATTGGCGGGCATGCTTTGTGCAAGCATCGCCACCCAAACTGGGCCGGTCCATGGTCACGCCAATCAAGCGCGCTCGGTTCCTCCTCCAGACTCAGTGCTGGAAGAGGCCCCAACGCGCGTCGCCGTGTGGTTCACCGAACCCATAGAGCCGGGCCTTAGCGAGATTCGGGTCCTGGATGCCCGAGGGGAACGGGTCGACGATGGCGAGAGCCTGGTCGACACGGAAGACGGGACGGCAATGTCCGTCGGCCTCGAAGAACTGGCAGATGGCACCTATACCGTGGCTTGGAAGAACGTCTCAACTGTCGACGGCCACTTGGTGCGTGGCTCCTTCCTCTTTTCCGTAGGTGGACCCATCGTCGGACGTTCGGCGGAACCCCCGGACTCCCCTCTGCTCCAGTCGCCATCTGAACCTGTGCTGCGTTGGCTCCTGCTTCTGGGCGGCCTCGCCATGGTGGGGGGCCTAGTCTTCGACGTGCTGGTATCACGACCGGTGCTGTTCGCACAGGGAGCGTCGCAGTCCTTTCGGGATCTCGGCGGCCGGTTGGCAACTCGCTCTATGTGGGTGCTGTGGCTCGCCACCGTGGTGTTCCTCGGTGCCTCGGTAACCCAACTGCTGTTGCAGGCCTCCATCGCCCACGACGCATCGCTTGTCGACGTTATCCGGGGGCCCATGTGGTCGATCCTGGCGGATACCGAGTGGGGCAACATCTGGGCTTGGCGTTTCTTGATGGGGGTCGGGTTCGCGTTGAGCTTAGCCGGCGTGTCATTCGCTGCTCGCCGTTACGGATTGGCGCCCGGATACAGCGCCCTACGAATCCCCCTTAGTCTCCTGGCCATTGGATTCGGCGGGGCGGCCCTGTGGACCCTCAGTTTGACCAGCCACGGCGCCGCCACCCCCGGTATCGGGTGGGTGGCCCTCACCGTCGACTACATCCACCTGGTAGCGTCAGCTTTCTGGGTGGGGGTCCTCTTTCACCTCGCCACGGGCATCCCACTGGTCCTGCATAGCCTGACCCCGAAGGAACGGGCGCAGTGCCTCGCAGCCTTGGTCCCACGCTTCTCCGTGGTGGCCTCCCTCAGCATCATCGTGCTCTTGGCCACCGGGGCTTTCAGCGCATGGGCACAAGTGACTATTGTCCCCGCCGTGGACACGCCCTACGGGTTCACCCTCGCTGGCAAGCTTGCCATTGTGATAGCCCTGATGGCCCTGGGGGCTGTGAACCTGCTATGGGTGCGTCCGAGGCTAAGCCGCAGCGACCGTGCCGGATTCTGGTTGCGTCGTTTGGTCTTGGGCGAGGCCGCTCTGGCGGTGCTGGTCCTGGCATCGGTTGGGGTCCTCACCAGCTTGGAACCAGCTCGGCAAGTGGCGGGACGCGAGGGGAAGGGCGTATCTGATTCTCAGGTATTCCGCGACACTGCGGAGGGCACTCACCTTACCCTGGAGGTCCAACCCGGGCGCGTTGGTCCCAACACCCTGAGGGTCTCGCTGGAGGATAGGCTGGGGTTGCCGATCGTCGACGCCTCCGATGTATCTGTCTTACTAACCTACCTCGGGGCAGATTTGGGGGAAGAGCCACTGTCCGCAACCTCAACAGGCACTGGCTCCTACCTGTTAGAAGATCTCCAAATTGGCATCGCTGGAGTCTGGCAGGTCGAGTTGACAGTTAGGCGCCCCGATGCCTTCGACGCCCGCACTGCTTTTCGTTTCGAGGCCGCCTCCATCGGAACTGGGGGTAGCGCCTTGATTGTCCCCTCTGCCGATACTGCCCGCTCCCTGCTGGGCATCGGCCTGGCGGGAGTGGGCTTCGTCTTCTCTCTGTTCGCACTGCCCTTGGGTGGGCGGAACATTCGTGAAGGTGCCGGAGTCTTGGCCCCGGGAGTGGCTGCTTTCCTCGCAGGTGTGGCACTGCTGTTCACCGGCGGGACCGATCAGTTGCGCAATCCCTTCCCACCAACTGCCGAGTCGTTGCGGATTGGGGAGGCGTCTTACCTGCAAAACTGCCAGACCTGCCACGGCATCGAGGGCAGGGGCGATGGGCCAGCAGCCTCGGGGCTCACGCCCCCGCCCGCTGACTTGGCAGTCCATGTGCCCCTGCACCCGGAGCGAGACCTCTTCCGCTTTGTCCACGACGGGATACCGGGTACTGCCATGGCCCCCTTGGGCTCAAGAATGAGCGACGAGGAGATATGGCACTTGGTGAACTACATTAAGAAGCTGGGGAGGTGAAGGCTATTCGGAGGCCGACGGAAGCGGATCGTTCTCACTAGCCAACGCCTGCGATTCAAGGATGGAGAGACCTACCTTGGTCTTGCCAGCCCACAGACTCTTGATGTAGTCGAGCACCGCCACGATCTCATCGTGACTCAAGATGTCCCCGAAGGCGGGCATGCCACTCTTGAAGTTGGGTAGGCTGGGGCTCTCCTGTATCTTGCCCCCTTGGCTTACCAGGCGATAGAGGAGCCCGTCGCCATGGTGCCAGGTGTGTCCGTCGCCGTTCAGCGGCGGAGCAGGGAGTATCCCACCGGCATTAGGGATATGCCAGTTGGGTTGTCCCTGTCCCATTTCGCCGTGGCAAGCAGCGCAATTGGACGCAAATACCTGTTGTCCCAGATTCAACGTCTCGAGTGTAGGGGCGGATGCCGGGGATTGGTATGCTGGATCCGAGGAGCAGCCCAATACCGAGACGGAGGCGATAAGCAGCGGTGCGAGGAAAGCCAGCCGGATCATGACGTCAAGCGCGAGGAAGCTCGGGGTTACGAGACTTCGTTCAGCTGGCCGGTGCCGCAATCGTAGATGAAGCCTCGTATCTGCTCCTTCGCTGGAATGAAGGGACTGGCTTGGATCCGGGCCATCGATTGGCGCACGTCCTGTTCCAAGTCACGAAAGGCTTCCAAGGCAAATGCTGGGCGCAGTCCTGTGTCCGACTCAATGGCATCCTTAACTTCATCATCGCGGAAGCTCAACATTCCACAGTCGGTGTGGTGTACCAGCATTATCTCTCGAGTGCCCAGCAGACGCTGTGATATGACCAGCGACCGGATGACATCGTCGCTCACCACTCCGCCAGCGTTGCGTATCACGTGGGCATCGCCCTCTTGCAACCCCAGCAGCTTATGGGTATCAAGGCGGGCATCCATGCAGGCCACCAC
>JAAXIE010000033.1 GCA_012270525.1 Dehalococcoidia bacterium
GTATAGGACTTCCCCTCCTCGGCTATGAACGCGAAATAGTCCAAGTCCGTGTTGTAGTCCACCGATGATTCGATGTTCTGCCCGATTTCTATTGGAGTCGGATTGCTGGGGGAGTTGCCGTGGTCGTCGGCCACGACGGACGCACTCAGGGCGTACGGGCCCACCTCCGCTGTCCAGGCATTGACCTCCAGGTAGTACACGTCAGAGTCCGGGGCTTCCCAGAATATGGGCGCCGAGATGGCAATATCGAGTTGTCGTCCCGCCGAGTCGTAGAGGCCCAGAGTCCAGTCGGCTTCCAGTGCAAGCTCCGCGTCCAGATGGTGAATATCCCCCGCTTGGGCGTTGAACCGGAACCAGTCGAAGTCCCCGTCGTAGTCGACCATCCCCTGCACCGGTACGCCAAGGTCGATGGAAGTGGCTCCCTCGCGATCATCGGAGTGGTCATCCTCGAAGCTGGGGTCGGGACCCAAGCCGATTCCTTCCTCCAGTGCCGATACCGGGCTGAAATCGAAATAGCACTCGTACCGCTCCAGAAGCGACGTGGTTTCCGCTGGCAGGCCCTCCTGCATCTCCTCGTAGGCCGTGATCGTTTCGACCACGTCGCGTCCGAAGAATTCGCCGAACGCTTCCAGCGCGATCTCCTCCATCAGTTCCTGCTTCTCAGCATCCGTCTTGCTGGTATCGAAGGCTATCTCCATGGACGCTGGCATCAGGGTCTCGAACATCAACGTTAGTATGTCGCCTATTACGGAACCCGCAGGGGGACGGCCCTCTGCGTAATCGCGCAAGGCTGCGATGCTGGCCAACCAAGCCTCGTGGTAGTCCTGAAGCTCTTCCGGAGGGTCGAGTTCCTCGTAAGAGGCAGCCAGCGTGCCGTACAACTCGGCCAGTTGGCCCCAACTGAGGACGTCGGCGGGGTCCATCCGGCTGAGGTCGCCCATGTTGGCGAAGAGGGCAGCCGAAGCCTTGTTGTCCCGCTCGCACTGCGCCAGAAACTCCTCGACGCTAAGGGCAACCGGTTCGGGTGTGGCTTGTGCGGTGGGGCTGGGGGTGCCTACCGGCCGCGGTGTCGAGGTCGTCATCGTGGTGGGAGTCGGAGCCAGCGGACTTGGCGTGACACTGGGAGTAGGCGTGGGAACGGCAGTGACGACGGGCGTCGGCGTGCTGGGGGCCGGTGTGCTTGCGGAGGTCGGTTCCGGGGTTGGGGCTGGTGTCGGGTCGCCGCCGCCACAGGCCGCCATCAGCCCGACGGCGAACATCGCGACAAGTATCGCTGCGATGATGCAAATGCTCCTCATGCTATCTCCCTCCCCACCAAGCCAGCCGCACGGGAGCAAGGGTCCGCCGTTCATGGTGACAGAGTTTTCCGAGTACCGAAGCGTAGCCCCATATGGGGCACCCGGCTCAGATGCACTATCATAGCTACGGGGAAAGTGGGGCGGCAAGGCAAAGGGCTGCGAGGCACGGCGTGTCCTCGTCCTCCGGCCCACCAGTCATCTCTTCGGGCCAGCAACTTCTCCGGTTCTTCGCCAGCCCTTCACAGTTTCTTCATCATTGGGCTGTAGGCTGGTGCCATTCCTTCCGGGGAAACCGGAGTCCAGGAGGTTAGCGGAATGCGAAAACGCTGGTTGATCATCGCGGTGGTGGTGCTGCTGTTGGGCATCGCTGCCGCCGGAGGCGCGGTGTTGGCCCAAGGGATCGGCGACGGCGATGGTGACAAGAAGGGGTTCGCCGCCCGCGTGGCGGAAAAGCTGGGTTCTGACGAAGGCACCGTCACCGACGCCATGAACGAAGCCCGCCAGGAGATGCGGGACGAGCGGGTGCAGGCTTGGCTGGACGCGATGGTGGAATCCGGCAGCATTACCCAGGAGCAGGCCGACGAGTACAAGTCATGGGTGGACTCGCGCCCGGAGGGCCTGTGGGGCCTGAAGGGCCGAGGCTTCGGATGTCACCACGGGTTCCGGGGCAAGGGCTTCAACTGCGACAAGGATGGCGACTACGACAACTACCGCGGGGATGGCTACCACGATGATGACTACCACGGCGACCGTGACGACGATTACGATGACGACGATGACGACGACTCGTACCGTTCGAGGTCAGATACTGGCTCGACCTCCACGTAGCATCGTCGGGCAGACCGTACACCCTCGCTTGCAGAGAAGCGAGGGGGCGTAGGCGTGGGCCCGTCTCATTAGGGAATGAATGACGGGGCTTGGCTCGACCGGGTTGTGCGCCCCGCCCATCTGGGGCCGCACAAAGGCTGTGACGACGATCCTCGATACACTCGATGCAAGAGCAATGACTCCGATGAGCAGATTTGAGATGAGACACCCTCCATTGCTGGCCCTCTCCGTGCTACTGGTCTTGAGCTTGGTGCTGTTCGCTTGCGGACGCCCCCTGCCAAGCGACACCCCACCGCCGCCGGTATCGGCAGCCCCAACCCCGATTGCAGTGAGTCATATGGTTGCACCTCCGGCTGCGTCGACTCCCGCTCCGGTCACCCGCAGCACGGGCACCCCTGTCCCCGACACGCCGGGTGCCAGCCCCGAACTGTCGGCGCCTCCGCCGGTGCAGCCTACCCCGGCACCCGGTACGACCTCTGCTCCTGTGTCGCCCCCTGCAACGGACACACCAGCCCCTCCTGGCCTGGGCCAAGACCCCCAAGCTTCATTGGCCGCTTATGAGGAAGTGCTCACCAGCATCTACGAGGCGATCCTCCCATCGGTGGTCCTGGTGCAGGTGCGTACCAACGTCCTTAC
>JAAXIE010000133.1:0-453 GCA_012270525.1 Dehalococcoidia bacterium
ACCAGTGCGGGCATGGTGCAGTTCAAGCCTTTCTTCATGGGTGAGGCCACGCTACCCTCCCGTCGCCTTACAACTTCACAGAAGAGCTTCCGCACCACCGATATCGACGAGGTAGGCGACCACAAGCACCTGACTTTCTTCGAAATGCTGGGGAACTTCAGTATCGGGGACTACTTCAAGAAGGAAGCCGTGGCCCTAGCTTGGGAGATGGTTACCCAGGGCTTCGGCATCTCTCCCGATCGAATGTACGCCACGGTTTACCTGGACGATGAGGAAGCCTACCACCACTGGCGCGACGACATAGGCATACCCGACGAGCGCATCTATCGGTACGGTGGCAAGGACAACTGGTGGGGACCGGCCGGGCTGGAGGGCCCCTGTGGCCCCTGCAGCGAACTTCATTATGACTCCGGCCCGGAACATGGTTGCGGTCCGCTGGTCTCGCCGGAGGTG
>JAAXIE010000133.1:583-4921 GCA_012270525.1 Dehalococcoidia bacterium
GGAATGGGGTTGGAGCGGGCCGCGGCCGTACTCCAGAACAAGCGCAACCTCTACGAGACCGACCTCTTTCAGACCATCGTCCAGGGCATCTGCGGTCTCACCGGCAAGCAGTACGGAATCAATCCCGAGACCGACTATGCAATCCGTGTCGTCGCCGAGCACGGGCGGGGGGTTTCCTTCCTCATTGCTGATGGCGTCGTGCCGGGCAACGAGGGCCGCGGATACGTTCTGAGACGCATAATCCGACGGGCCATCCGTTACGGACGACGCCTTGGTCTGCGCGAGCCGTTCCTTACCGAGGTCGCGGCAGTAGCGATAGAACGCTTCCGGGCAGCCTATCCCGAACTCGCCGAGAACCGCGACCACATCATCCGCGTTATCAGCTTGGAGGAAGAGCGCTTCGCCCAGACCTTCGAGCGGGGCTTCGCCATCCTCTCTGACCTGGTGGAATCGCGCGAGGGATCGGGGAACGAGGCCCAAGCAGTGTCGGGCTTGGACACGTTCAATCTTTATGATACGTACGGCTTCCCGCCCGAACTTACGGCAGAGATAGCCCGGGAACACGGCCTCGGTGTGGATATGGAAGGCTTCGAGCGTGAGATGGAAGCCCAGAGGGCCCAGTCTAGGGCTGCCCATGCCTTCCAAGGAGCCATGGAGATGCTTCCCACCTACGAGAACCTTGGGGTGGGAACGGTTGGATTCGTCGGATATACGCAGATCGAGCAGCGTTCCCGCATCGTCGCCTTGCTGGTGGAGAGCACCGGAGGCAGCGGCCAATTCTCCGCCGCGGGCCATGCGGTGCAGGGCCAACAGGTGGAGGTGGTGCTCGACTCCACACCGTTCTATGCCGAGTCCGGCGGACAGATGGGCGATACTGGCATGATCAGCGGGCCCAACGGGCGTGTGCGTGTGGATGACACCCAGACCCCCGTTGCCGGCCTCATCGTACATCGTGGCTTGGTGGAAGAAGGCGACATCTCCCTGGGCGAAGAGGCACAGGCCTCCGTCGACCCTGCACGGCGAGGGAATGCCGCCCGCAATCATTCCGCCACCCACCTGCTCCATGCCTCACTGCGGCAGGTGCTGGGGGCCCACGTTCGCCAAGCGGGTTCACTGGTGGCTCCCGAGCGGTTGCGTTTCGACTACAGTCATGTGGCGGCCCTCACTAACGATGAACTCATGGAAGTACAGGGTCTTACGAACCGGAAGGTGCAGGAAAACCTGACCGTCAGGACCACCGAGAGCACCTTCACCGAGGCCGTGCACCAGGGAGCGCTAGCCTTCTTCGGCGACCGTTACGGCGACGTGGTGCGGGTTGTACGCATGGAGTCCAACGAGGACGGCGGAAGCCCCTTCAGCGTGGAGGTGTGCGGAGGCACTCACGTCCACGCCACGGGGCAGGTTGGGCCGCTGTTCATTGTATCCGAGGCCAGCGTCGGTGGTGGTATGCGCCGCGTGGAAGCAGTGGCTGGGCCGGCTGCCGAGAGGCTCTTCATGGAACGTTCCGCTCTGCTGGAGTCGCTGGCAGCAAGGCTCCAGACCCCGGTAGGAGACCTGGAAACCCGCTTGGAGAGCTTCATGGAAGATGCGGAGCAGGTGCGCCGCCGTCTCGCCGTGTTCGAGCGGGAAGCCCTGCGTCGCGAGGCCCAAAGCCTCCTGAATGGAGTCGTAGACGTGGACGGGGTGAGAGTGCTCTCAGGCCGCACCTCCGCCACCACTGCGGAAGCCATGCGCGAGATGGGAGACTTCCTGAAGAGTCGGTTGGAAAGCACCGTCCTGGTCTTGGGCGGACTCGTTGAGGGCCGTCCCACCCTCGTCGCCATGGTCACTGATGACCTGGTGTCCGTTGGCTTGAGTGCTGGCGATATAGTGAAGGAAGCCGCCCAGGTTATGGGCGGTGGCGGCGGTGGGAGGCCCAACCTAGCCCAAGCGGGCGGGCGACATCCCGAACGACTCGATGCTTCACTGCAGAGCGTGCCTGGGATCGTCCGGCGAGTGCGTTCACAAGGGTGATCGGGCACCGACATTGAGCATCATAGGCCTGGATATCGGCGACAAGCGTATCGGCCTCGCCTTGGCCGAAGAGGGAGGCACGCTGGCCGTGCCCGTATGTACAATGGAGCGCACCAGCCTCAGACAAGACCTGCGCCGCATCGCCTGGTTCCTACGCGAGCGAAACGCAACCCTGATAGTGGCTGGACTTCCCATATCAATCAATGGCACGCTGGGACCCCAAGCCAGAAGGACTCAGAGATTCCTGGAGCTCCTGAAGCAGGAGACCCAACTGCCAGTGGAGATGATGGACGAACGCTATACCAGCAGCGAAGCGCACCGGATGATGCACTCCCGGGGAGCCCAGCCATCGCGACGGAAGGGCGAGGTGGACTCTACCGCCGCCACCATCATCCTGCAGGAATACCTGGACCAACAGGCACAGAAACCCAGCCCGACTCACGCAGTCACCGGGGCCTGAGGCTCCGGACCAACGTCCTTACCCAACCATCAGATGCCTCAGCGCGTCGGCATAATCGGGTACCCCATCGGACACTCCCTTTCTCCCGTGCTGCAGCAGGTAGCCTTCGATCACCACGGATTTGATGCGACCTACCAAGCATGGGGAGTGCCTCCCCCCGATGTGGCAGCGTTCGTCGCGGGGTTGCGAGATGAGAACACTCTGGGCTGCAATGTCACCGTTCCCCACAAGGAAGCCGTGATCCCTTTCCTGGACCGAGTGGACCCCTGGGCCGCACGGGCAGGGGCAGTCAACACCATCGTCAACCGGAATGGCATGCTGGAGGGGTATAACACCGATGGTGTCGGGTTTCTGCGGGCCCTGAGAGACGACACTGGTCTGTCCGCTGCTGGTAAACGGGTCTTGGTGCTGGGTGCTGGCGGGGCGGCCAAGGGTATCTGTCTTGCCCTGGCTGGCGAGAACGTCGCCTCCATTGCCATAGCCAACCGTACCCTGAGGCGGGCCGAGGATCTGGCGAAACTGCTCCAAGGGCACGGGGTTCAGGCCAGTTCCGTGTCCCTGGAACATGCCAAGCTCAGCGAGATGTCCGAGCAAGCGGATATCATCGTGAACTGCACGACGCTGGGCATGGCCCACGGGCCCGATCCAGAAGCATCTCCCCTATCACAGGGCAAGCTTCCGGCAAGCGGCCTGGTATATGACCTGGTGTATAATCCACCACGCACTCCTCTTCTCAGGGAGGCAGGGCGGGCGGGTGCTGTCACTCTGGGCGGCCTGCCAATGCTGGTCTACCAAGGAGCGGCATCCTTCGAGCTTTGGACAGGCTTGGAAGCACCAGTGTCGCTGATGGCCGAGGCGGCTGGCGCGGCCCTTCAGTAGGGCCAGCAGAACAGGCAGAATACGGGGTTTCCCATGATCCGCTACCTCACGGCAGGCGAGTCCCATGGTCAGGGGTTGGTGATCATTGTCGAGGGCATACCGGCAGGCGTGCCATTGAACGAAGACTTCATCGCTTCCCAGTTGGCCAGGCGCCAGCGTGGCTACGGCCGTGGCGGCCGCATGCAGATCGAGCAGGACTATGCGCACATCATCTCAGGGGTACGCCACGGTTATACCCTAGGCAGCCCCATCGGTATGACCATGGAGAACCGGGACTGGGTCAACTGGCAGGACACCATGAGCATCAACCCCACCGAGGCCGATTTCCAGCGGGTTGCACGCCTCCGTCCGGGCCATGCCGATCTTCCCGGAACGATGAAATACGGCTTCGACGACGTGCGCAACGTTCTGGAGCGTGCCAGTGCCCGGGAGACCGCCGCTCGCGTGGCCGCTGGGGCAATCGCCATGCGATTCCTGCAGGAGTTCGACATCCAGTTGCGCTCTCACGTGATTTCAATTGGCGGAATTCACGCCAGCATCAACGGCCCAATCGACTGGGCAGCCGTCGAGGAGTCGCCGGTACGCTGCTCCGACCCCCAAGCCAGCCAGCAGATGATCGAGTGCATCGACGGGGCACGGGAAGCAGGGGACACGGTGGGCGGCGTGGTGGAGGTCATAGCCACCAATGTGCCCATGGGCCTCGGGTCACATGTTCACTGGGACCGCAAAATCGACGGGCGCATCGCCCAAGCCCTCATGTCCATCAACGCTGTCAAGGCCGTCTCGATAGGCGAAGGCTGGGAGAACGTGGACATGCTGGGCTCGCAGGTGCACGATGTCATCGAGCCTGGAGACGACCCAGCTAATCCATGGCAACGGACTACCAACCGGGCTGGGGGCACAGAGGGTGGCATGACCAACGGCATGCCCCTGGTGGCCCGCTTCGGCATCAAGCCCATCGCCACCCTGCACAACCCCCTGCCCTC
>JAAXIE010000085.1 GCA_012270525.1 Dehalococcoidia bacterium
CTCTACGCCCGCTTCTTCACCAAGGCCCTGCGGGACTTGGGCTTGGTGGACTTCGGCGAGCCGTTCCTGCGCCTGTACAACCAAGGCACCATCGTGGCCGGAGGGGCCAAGATGAGCAAGTCCCGTGGCAACGTGGTCACCCCCGACACCTACGTCAGGGAGGTGGGGGCCGACACGGTACGGGCCTACCTGATGTTCATCGGTCCCTGGGACCAGGGCGGGGACTGGAGCGATGCTGGCATCAACGGCATGGCCCGCTGGATGAACCGTGTGTGGGAGACCTGCCAGCGAGACGCTGGATCACTGGTGGGGGACCCGGAAGGGCAGCCAGCTAGGGACACGCGCCGGCGCCTGCACCAGACCATACGCAAGTGCTACCAGGACCTGGACAGGTTCAAGTTCAATACCGCCATCGCCTCATTGATGGAGCTCTCCAACCACCTGAACCGGGTCTGGGCCGAAAGCAGCATCGACCCGGAGACGTGGCGCGAGTGCGTTCGTTGCATGCTGCTGGTGCTGGCCCCCATGGCCCCGCACATCACCGAGGAGCTATGGGAGCGGGCGGGCTACCCCTACAGCATCCACAACCAGCCCTTCCCAAGCTGGGACAAGAATCTGGCCGCCAACGAGGTCATCACGCTGGTGGTGCAGGTCAATGGCAAGGTGCGGGACCGGCTGCAGGTACCAGCTGAGATATCCGAGGAGGAGGCCCGCCAACTGGCGTTGCGTAGCGAGAAGGTGCAGGCGTTCGTCAGCGACAAGCAGATCGAGCGGGCGGTATACGTGCCGGGGCGGTTGGTGAACGTGGTGGTGAAGCAGGCCTAGGGACCAAGACCACTCGGAGAGATCAGGCTCCCAGCACGACCCGCACCATCTTTCGCTCGAGGGCAGCCGCCACGTCTTCCACGGGAGCCCTGTCGCCGGGCTCTCCTGCAGTGATGGTGTAGGCTACTCCCAGCAGCCGGCCCACCCGGAAATCGATGACCGTCGACGCAGCCCCTCCCGCTGGCCCGCGCTGCATCACCTCCATGCCTATGGTCTCACCAGCCAAGCCCTTGGGCTGGAAGGACCGGGCATCTTCCACCCGGTAGCCTGGGGCCACCTCATCCCCCACGGAGGCCTCGAACTCCTTCTGGAACACCTCCACCATCCATTTGGAGACGGACTCTCCGTCGCGGAAGAGGTGCACCACCGTGGCCACGGCCAGCGATGAGCCGGGCGCAATGCCCTCGGGTGCGGAAGAGGCCGCGAACTCCTTCAGGTGGCCTGTGATACGCCCCAAGCGATGCAGGTCTTCTGCGCTACGATCAAGGACGCTCTGCTTGGCCATGGTCTCGTTGTCCAGCGGGCCTTCTCGCAGGGGGCGAAACCCGCGGAACTCCATGGGAAGATCCTGCTGGTCCAGGGGCATCCAAGCCAGGTCCTCCTCCTGGATGCCCTCGGTGGCGCGATATAGGAAGTTGGTTGTCATTACTCGTCAGGCGGGAGGCATCGTGCTTCGGGGCTAGCTGCCTTCTGGGAATACGGCGATGCCATCGATCTCGATGTCGCCTATCCCCACAAAACCCGAAACGGCGATGGAGGTGCTGGTGACGTCGCCCTCAGGCCAGAAATCGTTCTTGACCTCGGCGATAGCGGGCAGGTCGGTGATGTTCCGTACGTACGTGGTGGTCTTGACCACATCCTTCATGGTGAGCCCGCTTGCGGCGAGCACCTGTTGCATCCACTCCAGGGACCGGCGGGTCTGGAAGGAGATGTCCCCCTCGGCCCGCGGGTCCAACTCCCACGTCTGGAGGTCCCACTGCCCCGTCATGCCGGATATGAACAGGAATTGCCCCACTCGAAGCGAGCGGGCGAAATTCCGACCTTTTTCGTCGGGTACTATGACCTGCTTTTCCATGGCCAACCTCCGCTGCCCTTCCTGTACCTCTCGGTACTGTCGTCAGGCCCCTGATTCTTCCGTGGTCTGCTGCTCGGTTTCCCCTTCTGTTGTGGCGGTCTCGATATCCGGCTCGCCCTGTGGCAGGTCGATGCGGGCCACCACAGCTTCGGGGTCGCTGTCCAGGGTGACGTTAGGGGGTAACTCGAGGTCCTGGGCGCGAATCACCATCTGGGTATCGGTGAGTGTGGAGAGATCCACCGCCAGGGAAGCCGGGATGTCCAACGGCAGGGCCTGCACGGCGAGGCTGTACAGGGCTTGGGCCACGTTCCCACCGGCAGCCCGCGCCGCCATGGACTCCCCTTCGAACACCAGAGGGACATCCACGGATATGGCGACGGCTGCCTCCACCCGCAGGAAGTCGACGTGCAACAGCGAGCCCTTGACCGGCTCCCATTGCACCTCGCGCACCATGGCCAGTTGCCTGTCGGCCCGGCCCTGCACTCCGAGAAAGACCGGCGTGCTGGAGCCAGCCTGGGCCAGCACCTTTTCCAACGATGCCCGCTCGCATTGCAGCGATTCGGGCGCATCGTGGGCACCGTACACGTGCACAGGGATAATTCCGTTGCGTCGCAGGGTTCTGACCTTCTTGCCCAGGATGACCCTGGGTTCAAGGTCAAGAGCTATCTCATCCGCCATTCCTTACACGTTCCATCTTGAAAGTAGGGCGCAAGGGCTTCCATTCCTCGCGTGCACCTTGCAACAGTCGGCTAGTATAGCAGCAGGTCGGGGTTGAGTCAGCAGGTGTGTCGCTCTCCGATAGTCAACGCCCCAGACAGCGAGGCTTGGGGCGATCAGGGGGCTTTTCGATAGATTTCGCATCGCGCGGGCACACACCGTCGCCACATCCGCCCATTGTATCCAGGCCTTGTTCCACCTGGTACGGCATGCGCCGCTTATGGTGATGCGGTTGCTAGGTACCGGCCGTCAGCTGGCCTCGATGAAGTTCGTGACGACCGTATTGAACTCATCGGGGTACTCGCGGTAGTGGAAATGGCCGCCACGGCTGACGACGTGCATCTGGGTGCGCGGCGTCTTTTCACGAATGATGTCGAAGAGCTTGATTCCCTGCTCCAGGATGGCGGACGGGTCGGTGGCGGCCCAGTAGATCAGGGTGGGCACCTGCAATCGCCCTTCCCCGATCCAGGCCAGGGTCTCTTCCTTCTGGGTGCGCTGACTCTCGGCCCATATCCGGCTGGCCCCGGCTTCCCACCTGGCCTTGGTCTCAAGGGCCTTGGGTTGAGTCTCCATGAAGTAGCCCGCGTCCACATAGTCCTCGGTGACGTGGTCGGTGAAGTGGGACATCCGCTCCCAGTAGAACCGGATGTACTCCTTCACGCCGTCTGGGCGCCCCTCGTTGACCCGGCCCATGCGCTCGGCATGGCTGCCCACGTCGGGAGCGAGACTGGCCGTGTCGATGAGGGTGAGTGTCTTCACCATGCCTAGGTGCTCCAGGGTTAGTCGTGTGGCCATGTAGGCTCCCAGCGACTGGCCCACCACGTGCATGCTCTCGATGCCCACTGCTTGGGTGAACTCGTACAGGTGTTGCACCACGGCTTGCACCGTGTAGTCCTCGTCACGCTTGGGGTTGTCGGTCATGCCGTTGCCCAGCCGGTCGGGAGCGAAGACATGGAACTTCCGGGACAACCCTTCCAGGTTGAGGGTCCAGGTGTTGGCACTGCCTTGCCCCGAGAAGGTGGCCCCATGAATCAGGAGCATGGGCTCGCCGGAACCCAACTCGTAGTAACGGGTACGCGTCCCATTCACATCGATGAACTTGGCTTGATGCATGACGGAGCCGGTGTTCTGCATGGTGTCGATGATTGTTGCCATGGGCGTCCTCCCTGTTGGTGGTGACCTGTTCGCGCTGGCCTGTTCCGGCCGGACTAGCTTGTAATCCTAGCATGTCCCGTCTTTCGCCGCACCGGTCTAACGGGCGACGGCCGGGCCCTATGCAGGATGGCTTGCAAGCTCCAGATGTTGGCGATGGTGTCGGTGGACCGGGCCCCCCTGGGCAAGTCCGCCGCCGCGCGGCTTTGCAGTTTGGGAGCCCACGCCACCTTGGCCGCTGGCTGGAGGTCAATAAAGAGAGACCCTCACACTGAGGGTCTCTCTGGTGGTTGACACCGGCTACTGGACGGCACCCCGATTCCGCTCCCGCTGCCAACCTCGCTCCCATCGCTCCACCCTGATAGACATGCTGACCATGCTGAACGCTTGGGATACTTGGGCATGGCATTGAGCTTCCTCTCGACGGCCATCCTCCAGTGCTTGCTGCGCCTTTTCGGCATGGATCAACGCCAACTGCTGGGTCATCTGGTCCTGCGTTGCCATTTAGTTCACCGTGAAGGAGTCGCTGCTCTCCAGGACCGAGTA
>JAAXIE010000168.1 GCA_012270525.1 Dehalococcoidia bacterium
CGTCCTGGTCAACAACGCCGGCATCGACGCCCCTCGTGGAACCATCTGGGGTCTCACCGACGAGGAATGGCAGCGCACCATCGACGTCAATCTCAGCGGCGTCTTCTACTGTACCCGCGCCGCCCTCAAGCCCATGCTCGCCTCGGGCAGCGGCTGCATCGTCAACATCAGTTCCCAGGCCGCCCGCGCCGCCGGCGACCCCAACGGCTCCCCCGCCTATAACGCCAGCAAGGCTGGCCTCATTGGCCTTACCATCGCCTCCTCTGCCCAAGCCGCCCCAAAGGGCGTGCGCGTCAACGCCATCATGCCCGCCCTCGTGGAATCCAGAGACTTTGGTTGGTCACCGGAGGAGCGCGCCGCCCAGATTAGGCCCTACCCCCTGGGCATAGGCGCCCCACGGGACATCGGCCAAGCCGTTCTTTACCTGGTTAGCCCAGCCTCTCGCTGGGTAACGGGCACCGCCCTGCATATAACTGGCGGCTACGAAAGAAGCGGCCCCTGGCTCTAGCGCAAGCCTCCATCGTCGCTCCCAGTCCCCTTCCCCTGCGCCAGCGGGAATCCAGCCCCACTCCTCACCCTTCTACGCCCGCGCTCCTCGCAGCCTCCGAATCGGATTCAACAGTCGGAAGAAACGGCCTATCTCCCCCATCTCCCACATCACCAGGAACTGGCTCGCAATAAATATGGAGCTATAGGTCCCTGCCACCGTGCCAATAAACAGCACCAGCAGGAACTCTCGCAGCGTCGCGCCCCCAATGAGTATCAGCGCCAGCAGCGCAAACGTCGTCGTCAAGCTGGTGCCCAGAGACCGTCCCATGCTCTCCATGATACTGATGTTCACCGACTCCGCCAACGGGCGGTCAATGTCCCGCGCCACGTTCTCCCGAATCCGGTCGAAGACCACAATGGTGTCGTTGACGCTGTACCCCGCCACCGCCAGCAGCCCCACCACGAACATCACGTTCACTTCCAGTCCAATAATCTTACCCAGGAGAGAGAAGATGCCAATGATTATCACCACGTCGTGCACAAGCGCCAACACCGCCGCCACCCCATACCGGAAGGACCCCGGTATGTGCCGAAAGGCCCAGGTTATATAGAGCAGTATCCCCACCGCTGCCACCATCACCGCAATCACGGCGTTCCGCACCGTCTCCCCAGCCACCTCTGGCGACACCGTTTCCACCTTGGAGATAAAGTCCACTGGCGCAATGCTCTGCTCCAGCACTCCCTGAATCCTGTCCCGCTCCCCCTCCTGCAGCTCCTTGGTGCGAATGAACACCGTTGAAGCCGAAAGCTTCTGAATCCTGGCATCTGGGTGGTCTGCATCGGCCATGGCCCCCCGGACCTGCTCTTCTTCCACTGGCTGTACGAACGTCACCTCGAAGGCGGAGCCGCTGGAAAAATCGATGCCGGCCCGAACCGACGGGGGAATAATCAAGGAAATGATGCCCGGCACCAGCACCAGCGCCGAGATCAGGAAGTACCATTTGCGCTTGCCGACAATGTTCATTACCGCACCTCATCCCCGGATTCGCCGTCACGCCTGCGCGCACCTTCAGGCGTGAACAGGTTCAGCGAATTTCCCAACCGGGTGAAGGCCAGCAGCTGCAAGAAGTTCCGGCTTACCATCAGGGCCGTGAACATGCTTACCGCCACGCCCACCGCCAGCGTTATGGCGAAGCCTGTAATCCTCGGCTCGCCCAATTCCCGCCCGAAGAAGAACAGTATGCCGCAGGTGATGAACGTGGACGTGTTGCTGTCCCGAATTGCCGGCCAAGCACGCCGGAACCCAATCTCCATGGACGAGAGCAGACTCCGACCCGCCCGCAGCTCCTCTTTCAGTCGCTCGAATATCAGGATGTTGGCGTCCACCGCCATGCCTATGGAGAGGATGACCGCCGCCAGCCCTGAGAGAGTCAGCGTCACCGGCGTCATCTTGAACACCGCCAGCACAAGCGTAGCGTAAATTATCAGGGCCGCCGCGGCCACTATACCGGCAGCCCGGTAGTAGATGATCATGAACAGAATTATGAGACCCAGCCCCACCAGGGCCGCCTTCAGGCTGGCCCGCAGCGACTCGCCCCCCAAGAAGGAGTCCACGGTGCTCTCCCTCACCAGTTCCAGCGACACGGGCAGGCTTCCCGATTCCAACTGGATGGCCAAGGTGCGCACCCGCTCGAAGGTGAAGTCTTCGCCCCCTCTTATGAAACCCGTCCCGCTGATGATGGGCTGCTCGGTTATCGGGCAGATGATGCTCTCCTCGTCCAGCACGTGGGCAATGCACCTCGTTCGGTCTCCCGCTATCCGCGTAGTCAGGTCCCGGAAGATGCGCGTCCCCTCCCCATCAAACACGAAGTTCACAATGGGAAGCCCCGTCGTCGGGTCAGAACCCGCAAAGGCCTGCACCAGGTTGTCCCCCGTTAGCGATTCGCCGCTCCGTCCCACCGCTTCCTTGTCCTCAAACTCCGAGCAGTTGGCGTTCAGGCACGTCCGCTCTTTGAACACCAACTGGGCCGTCTCGCCAATGAGCGCCTTCGCCTCCTCCACTCCGCCCGTTGAACTAAAGGAATATATGGGCAGCACCTCGTCCGCCAGGTTCTGCCTCAGTTCTTCCTGCTCTGTCCCGCTTAATGTGCGCACCCTCACGCGGAATGAGACCCCAGGTGTTGCCGTCGTCTCCACCTCTTCGTGGCCCAACCCTTCAATGGTCTCCGTCACCACCGACGCATCAAAATTCCCCACGAACACAACCTGCATCGCCTGGAGGTTCTCGTCGAATTCAAAGGACTCTATCGTCCCCAGCTCCTCCTCCAACGTGGCCCGTATCTCTCCTCGATCCTCTTCCGTTGCCTCCGGAACCCTTATGTCAAAAACCCCGGGCACGTCGGCAATCTCTGCGTCGCCAACCAACACGTCCTCGAAACCCAACTCCTCCATCGTATTCTCCAGCGTTGGCCTCGAAACCCTTCCCTTGAACACCACGTCTATGCTCGTATCTTCCACGCCGGGCAGCTGCACCAGCACCCTGTCCTCGCCAAACAGCTGCACGTTTGGCTCCGTGATGCCGAAGGCGTCTACGCGCCGCTCGATTGTGTCAATAACACCCTCCATCCTGTCCGCGGTGGGGTCTTCCCGCGTCATTTGGAACGCAGAAAGGACGCCCGCCTGCTCCGCCACCTCCTCTTCGATGGTCAAGTCCCGCTCTTCCTCCAGCACAGAAAGCTCTACCGTATATTCCCTTCCGCGGGACTCGATGACCGTCGCGTCGGAGAAGCCCAGGTCCACCATTGCCGTCTCCATCACCGCCTGTTCAACCCCTGCCGCCAAAGTCAGGTCGAGCAGGGCGGACTGGATGTTGGTGGAGTTGATCTGGTCAATGCCGATAACCGCCTCCAGCAGCCCCTCCTCCAAAGCCGCGAAGGACTCTTCGTCCAGCCGATCTAGGATGGAGGTGAAGTTCTTGCCGTCCACGTTGACGATTCGAGCATCCGGGTATCCCAACTCGTTGAAGGCAATCTGCAGCTCGCCTTCATCCGGCGCAGGCTCGAAGAAGATGTAGGCAGCCTGTACCGCGTTCTCCTCGTCTCGAACTACCTCAAATTGTTCCAGAGGGAAGATATCGGCCAGCGCAGTCCTCATCGCCTCTTCCCCGTCCTCATCAATGTCGGGAAGCTCACTCAGAATGAATATCTGCCTCTCTACTATGGCAACTACCACGTCTTCATAGCCCAGCCCCCTAACCACGTCGCCTACCGACCCTTGGCTGGGCAGCTCCACCAGGCTTATGTGAACCTGGGTTCTGTCTTCAATGCTGGACTCATAACTCGTCGCAGGGCCCACCTCTGCCTGAAGCTCCTCAATGAAGCCGGATACGTCCTCCTCGTCGATGCCGGGAACGTCCAGCGAGAACTCCTCCCGCTGGAAGGTATTGATGACTATGGGGCCGAGGTCCAGCTGGTCCAGACCTTCCTTCAGTTCCGACTCGGAGATAGGCTGTTCGAAGGTGGCGTTAAGTGTTACCGGTCTGTCCGCCTGGTATACCAGGTGTGCGCCCCCTCGCAGGTCCAGCCCCAACGTCAGCCCCAGCGGTCCGGTGCCGCCCCGATCGAAGGAGTCGCCCGGCAGGTCCACTTCCTGGTTCCACAGCACCAGCACAGCCAGTGTGAACATGACCGCAATTATCAGGAAGATTCTCAGACTTCTACGCATGAACGCCCGCTACCATGTGCCATCTTCCAAGCGCGCCCGCACCCAGGCCAGCGCTTCCTCTCTTGAACTCACTTCCGAAGCCGACCGCGCCTCTTCCAGTCCTTCCAGCAGCCAGCGAAATATCGGGCCGGGCTCGAGGCCAAATACCTCAATCAAATCGTGCCCTGTCAATAGTGGCCTGCGTCTCTCTCCAGTGCTTGCGCTGGTCTCTCGTCGCTTCGCAGCAATAACATAGTTCACCAGCTCCACCCTGCGAAGCCAGTCCTTCGTCTCCAGCATCGGTCCCCGGGCCGCCAGATAGTCCGCCAAGCTCAGATACAGCACCGAATAGGCCGATTCTCCCAAGTCTCGGAAGAATCGAAATATGGCACGAGGACTGGGACGGTCCAATTCCTGGCTCATCTGCGTTGGCCGCAGGTGCGCATCCACCATTGCAGACACGCTCCGAATCCCCTGTGCGCTGATGCGAAGTACCCTAAGCCGCGCCCCCGCCATAGTCGCCCCCTGCTTGGGGTGGCCTAGGAATCTCGTCCGCCCCGTCGAGTCTACCGCCTTCGTCTGGGGCTTCGCTATGTCATGAAACAGCGCGCCCAGCTTGAGCATCGTCCGGCGGGTGTGACCGTCGCTCACAACCTCGTCGAAGTGACGCTCCATCTCCTCGTCCCATAGCAGCGTCCCGATAACGGAATCGGTGCGGCGTGCCGACGGAGCCGTCACCTCGTGCGCCGCCTCTACCGACTGAATCGTGTGCTCGAAGACGTCCCAGTAGTGCTCCTTCGGCTGACCCACGCCCTTCGTCTGCTCCATCTCCGGAATAATGCGGCACAAAAGCCGCAGATCGTCCAGGCAGCGCAGCGTCTCAGCGGGAGCATCCAGGGACAACAGGGTCAAAAACTCGTCCCTCACCCGCTCTCCGGCCACCGCACGTATGAGATGCCCCTGGTCAACAATCGCCGCAGCGGTATCATCATCAATGCGGAAGCCAAAACTTCGCGCCAGACGCACGCCTCGAAGCAGCCGGCTGGGGTCTTCGTGAAAGACCCGGTCGCTCACCATCCGCACCAACCCGCGCTCCAAGTCTTCCCTCCCGCCAAAGGGGTCGATCAGCGCCCGGTTCCATTCGTCGTCGCCTGCAGCCTCTATCGGCAGGGCCATGGCGTCTATGGTAAAGTCACGGCAGGCCAGGTCTTCCTCCACTGACCCAGCCATGCTGGCCAAGTCCACCGTCTGCCCGCCGTCCCTGCTGACCACCCGCGCCACTCCGCGCCCAGGGTCCAGTGGCACGAACGCCCCATCCAGCCGGAGAGCCAACTCCCGACCTAAAGCCAGCGCATCGCCCCTTACTGCCGCGTCCACGTCGTGGCTGGCCCGGCCCGTTAAGGCGTCCCGCAGGCATCCCCCCACCAGGTAAGCCTCCACCCCGCGAGAGTCAAATAACTCCCCAAGCACGGCGGCCATGGACACAAGCGGCGCTTTAGTTTTTATCGGTGGAAGCCGGTGAGGCCCGGGTGAAACCGTTAATTGCTGGATGAAGCAGCCTCCGTTGTGTCCACCCCCGGCTCTTCCTCCCCTTCATCCTCGTCATGCTTCCAGATCCGGTCCTTGCTCACCAGCCGTTCCACGTACAGGTGCCCATCCAGATGGTCCGTCTCGTGCTCCAGCGCCTGGGCCATCAGGTCCCCCTCCGCACGGATGCGGAACGATTTCCCGTCCAGCCCCTTCGCCTTCACGTCCACCTTTTCCGACCTGAGGGTGCAGCCCGAATAGCCCGGAATGCTGAGGCAGCCCTCCGTGAGTTCCCGGCTTCCCTCCCGCCGAACAACCTCTGGATTGATGAGCACCACGGCTTCCTCGTCATCGGGCAGCTGGATGACAGCAATGCGCAGCGGCACGCCAATCTGGTTGGCGGCCAGCCCCACGCCATGGGCGTCATGCATTGTCTCAATCATATCCTTCACGAGTCTGCGAACCCCCGCATCCACCCGCTTAACCCGGCTGGTCTTCCGACTCAACACCGGGTTCGGGGCGGAAACCAGCGGTCTCACAGCCACACCATTTACTCCTCTTTATTCGGTCCTTCCCGGAACCCTCTCGGTTCAAGGCCTCAAAGATTATAGACACTCGCCTCAACGGGTGTAAAGCCGCAGCTCCCCTTCTAAACGTCAAACCCCCGTCACCGGATCCACGTCCACCATCCAACCCTTCGGCACAGCGACCTCGCTCAGCAGCTCGTGAAGAACGCCTCCCGCCCCCCGTAGAACCAGCTGCCAACGGTAGAACCCGCGAATCCGCCTAGGCTGCGCCGGCGCCGGGCCCACCACATCCACCCCCGCGAAACCGCGTCCGTAGACCGTGGAACGTAGAAGCTCCGCCATCCGCGCGGCTTCTTCCTCACAAGCATCCTCCTTAATGTGCTGGTACGCCATCCGGACCAGTCTGCTAAAGGGCGGATAGCGCAACTCCCGCCGGTATGCAATCTCCCTCTTATACATGCTCAAGAAATCCTGTCGGCCCGCGGCGCGTATCGCATAGCTCTCGGGGCTGTACGTTTGGATGATAACCAGCCCCGGCCTCTGCCCCCTGCCCGCCCTGCCCGCCACCTGGCACAACAGCTGGAACGTCCTTTCCCCAGCGCGAAAGTCGGGCCGATGCAGCCCTACGTCTGCCAGCGCTACCCCAACCAGGCTCACGTTGGGCACGTGAAGCCCCTTCGTTACCATCTGCGTGCCAACCAGCACCTGCGCCTCACCCTCTGCAAAAGCCCTCAGCAGCGCCTCGTGTTCCCCGCCTCTCCCTGCCGCATCGCTATCCAAGCGCACAACCCCAACCCCGGGCAAGGTCCGCTTCAACTCCTCCACCACCCTCTGGGTGCCGACGCCCAGGTATCGAAGCAAACTGCTGCCGCATTCTGCGCACTTGGCAGAAGAACGGCGGCGGCGACCGCAAAGGTGGCACAGCAGTCCCTTCCCTCCATGGTGCGTAACAACCACGGAGCAGCGGCTGCACTCCAGGGGCAACCCGCAGTTCCGGCACTGCACCACGGGGGCCGCACCCCTCCGGTTCAAGAATAGAATCGCCTGCTCTCCCCGTTCGACGCACCCTTTCAGCGAGCGGATAAGCCGCCTGCTGAAGGGGCTGCGGTTTCCCTCCTTCAACTCCTCGCGCATGTCCTCGATGACAACCCTGGCCAACCCCGACCCTACACGCCCTTCAGTCGAGGATGCAGCCGGTGGTATCCGATAGGGCAGCTGGAACAGCCGGTGCCGCTTCCCCCGGCGAGCATGAAAATACGTGGCCACGTCCGGCGTGGCGCTGCCCATCAATACGGGCACGCCCGAAAGCTGAGAAATCTTCCGCGCCGTCTCCCTGGCG
>JAAXIE010000179.1 GCA_012270525.1 Dehalococcoidia bacterium
GAGAACCTGCAGGCCCGCATCCGGGGCAACCTGCTCATGGCTGCGTCCAACAAGTTCGGCTGGATCGTCCTGACCACCGGCAACAAGAGCGAGATGGCCACCGGCTATGCCACGCTCTACGGCGACATGGCAGGAGGGTTCGCCGTCATCAAGGACGTTCCCAAGACGCTCGTATACGACCTGGCCCGCTGGCGCAACCAGCAGGCCCACCCCGTGCCGGTGGTGCCCCAAGCCGTCCTCGACAAGCCTCCCAGTGCCGAACTGCGTCCCGACCAGACAGACCAGGACAGCCTGCCTCCGTACCCCGTCCTGGACCAGGTGATGAGGGCCTACGTCGAAGAGGACCGCAGCTACCAGAACATCATCGACATGGGCTTCGACCCAGTGGTGGTGCGTCAGGTGATCACAGCCGCTGACCGCAACGAGTACAAGAGGCGCCAAGCCCCACCGGGGGTCAAGATTACCCCCCGCGCCTTCGGCCGAGACCGTCGCCTCCCCATCGTAAACCAGTATCGCCAGTTCTAGACCGACCTCCGTCCCTTCTCGCCCACCCCATGACAATCGCCCGTTGACGCCTTCCCACTCCTGCCTGATATCCTTAATGCAGGGCTGGGGACTGACCCCCCAAAGGGTCGCTCCAGCCTTGCCATTCTCTATGCGAAAGAGCGTTATGTCAGACGTGAACTCGACTCCGGCCCCACCCGTGTGCCTGCCCCGCAGATCCTCCAAGCCTGTTGCAGACCCCCATGCGGCGCATCGCGGCCGGGTTTTCAGCTACGAGTCAAAGCCAGCAGACCTGGGGAATGCGGCTTTCGCGGCGTGCTCCAGCTACGAAACAATGATTTCCAGATATGACCGGTGCCGCCCCCAGCTACGAACATGCGGCAGCCAGTCCCACTCCCTCAGATACAAGAACTCCTCCCGATATCTCGCAGTACCATATCCTGGTCGCCAGTATGGCCTGGGCCCCGGAGTAGTCCGGGCGGTTTCCAGAATCGACAAGGCCTACAATATAGATGTGAGTAGGATCAAAGGAGTTGTTCAATGAACGGGCAGGGGCCCCAGTACGACGTGCTCATAGTTGGCCAGGGCGCAGCCGGTTTCAGTGCTGCCCTGTATGCGGCCAGGTACCAGTTGAAGGCGGTGCTCTTCGGCGACAAGTTCGGTGGCGAGACTGCCATCGGCGGGGCCATCGAGAACTACCCAGGCTTCCCCTCCATCGACGGCTTCGACCTGATGCTCAACATGCGCCAGCAGGTCCAAGCCTACGACGTCGAGATCGTCGATGAAGGCGTTGACGCCCTCGACTCTCTCCCCGGTTGCTTCCAAGCGCGCACCGTGGAGGGGACATACCGTGGCAAAGCCGTGGTTCTTGCCGTGGGCCGGGAGCGTCGCAAGTTGGGACTGCCCATGGAGGAAGAGTGGACCGGCAGGGGGGTCTCCTACTGCTCGGTGTGCGATGCACCGCTATACGGTGGCAAGGTCGCAGGTGTGGTGGGTGGAGGCAACGCTGCCGTAGAGGGGGCTATCCTCTTGGCCCGCTACGCCACGAAAGTGTATCTCTTCTATCGCGGGGAACGGCTGCACCGGCCCGAACCCATAACCCTGCGCATGCTGGAGGCAACTCCCAACGTGGAAGTGCTCCTGAATACCCAGGTTACTTCTCTCAACGGCCGGGATGGTCTGGACGGGGTGACCCTCGACAGGCCCCTCAACGATTCCCACGACCTGAAGCTGGATGGCCTGTTCGTGGAGATCGGGGCGGACCCGCGGAGCAAGCTGGGCCAGGACCTCGGCGTAACCCTGAATGAGCAGGGCGAGATCATGGTCGACAAGCTGATGCGTACCACCGTAGAAGGGGTTTTCGCTGCCGGGGATCTCACCGATGCTTCCGGCAACCTGAAGCAGACCGTTACGGCTGCTGCCCAAGGGGCACTGGCAGCGACTTCGGCCTACGATTTCGTAAGCGCACACCCCGGCCGCTGCCAGTGCCACGCCATGGGGTACCCTTTGGTTGCAGCCGTCTAGGACTAGGCCGATGCCTTGCGTATGGCAGCCTGCAGGTCTTCCAAGCTTACGTCGCCCTTCAGGTACTCCCCATCGACGATGTAAGTGGGCACTACGCCAACGTCTTGGGCCTTGGCCGCCTCGTAGTCGGCATTGACGTTGGGCAGATAGTGCCCGGACTGCAGGCGACCTTCCAGTTCGGACCAGTCCAAGCCTACCTCTTGGGCTACCTGCTGTATGACGGGCATCTCGCCTAGGTTGGCCCCCGTCTCCCAGTAGAGCTTGGCGGCTGCGTGGTGGAACTCGTTGTCCACGCCCTTTTCCTTGGCATAGGCCGTGGCTTGGTGCACCAGCGAAGTATTCGGGGCTATCTGTGGACGCTTCATCACCAGCCCAACGCCACGGGCTCTTTCCTGCATCGCAGGAGCAAGCTCTGTCTCCGTCTCGCCATCGAACATGCGTCGTGGCGAGCCTTCCGGTGGCTGGTCGGGGCGCAGGAAGTAGGACTTCCTGTCCACGTTGAGAGGGATCTCCTCGCCTACCTTGTCGAGCCTAGCCAGGCCGACATAGCAGAAGGGTCAAGTGTAGTCGTACCAGACAGTGACATCCACAGGTTTGGCTGCCATGTGTCTCCTCCGCGATCAGGTAGTATTCTGGCCAGATAGTGTTATGGCGCGGGCACATTCTAGCACACCCGCCGGAACCCAGAAGCGCGTTGACACCGGAATATGACGCCGGTAGCATCACCCTTACCCCACAATGTCCCGCAAGTCCTTATGAAGGTCACCGATAGGCTACTGGAAACCGGAGGCCGCCCTGTATTCATATGCGACTTCTCTCCGCCCCGTGGCGGCGGAGCTTCAGCCGCCACACAAGCCCTTGGGCTCGACGCTGATTTCGTCTGCGTGGCCTACAATCCGGGGCGCGCCGTCCGCATCGATTCCGCCTCCCTGGCCCACGCCATTCGCACGCAGACGGGCTCCGAGGTCTGCTTCAACCTGACGCCCCGGGACATGAACAAGCTGGCCCTGCAGAGCCACCTGTTGGGGGCTGAAGTTCTGGGCCTGCAGAACGTGGTAGTCCTGGCGGGCGATCCTCTCAGCCAGCGCGACCTCCAGCGCATGACTGCCGTGAACGACTTCAGGTCCACGGAACTGATAGAGGCCATCGCCCGGATGAACCAGGGAATCGACTTTCGAGGCTCCTCGTTGTCCCAACCCACCTCCTTCTGCATCGGGGCAACTGTCGACCTCGGGAAGGGAATCGATGACGAGGCCCGTTTGGCCCACCGCAAGGTAAGGGCCGGGGCCCACTTCTTCATCACTCAGCCCGTCTTCAAGCCTGACGACGTCTTGGCCTTCTACGCAGCTTATGCGTCCACTGCTGGAAGTGCCCTGGAGCAGCCATTGTTCTGGGGAGTGCAGGTGCTGGAGCATGGGGGCGTGACATTCAACGACGTCCCCCATGACATGCGAGAGCGTCTGGAGGCAGGCCAGTCCGGCGGGGACTTGGCCTTGGAGGTCATAGAAGCCCTGAGATCAGCTGGCTGCAATCATTTCTACCTTGTGCCCCCGATACTGCGTGGAGGTGCTAGGAACTACGACCCAGCCAGGCAGGTGCTCGCCACGGCCAAGGGCTGGGAGTAGACTATAGCCCTAGGTGGGATGGCTCGCTGAGCCTTGGCCACCAGCAGGCCTGAAGGAGGTCAGAACGATGCAACCAATCGTAAACCAGGTGGCCCAGATGCTCACCGAGAAGGGCCTGACCATAGCGGTGGCCGAGGCCTGCACCGCTGGCTACGTGGGTCACCTGCTCTGCGCACCCGCAGGTGCCTCCGCCTATTTCTGGGGTGGCGTCATAGCCTACTCAGGCGGATCCAAGCGCAAGCTCCTCGGCGTCTCCGATGAGTTGCAGCAGCAATACACCTCGGTCAGCCCTGAGGTCGCCTTGGACATGGCCCGCAAGGTGCGCCAGGTGATGGACACCGACATCGGCATATCCACTACCGGAGTGACCGGTCCCGGGCAGGGCCATTCCAACAGACCCCTCGGCTTCTTCTACATCGGGCTGGCCACGCGGGATGGACATGAGCATGCCCTGGACTTCCAATGGGATGGCGATCGGATGAGCACCAAGGAGCAGACGGCCTATGCCGCCTTGGGGATGGTACGAGACTACGTATCGCAGAGGTGAGCCGTGATTGTCGAAGCCCATTGTCACCCCTTTGGCCCTCTGTCCCACGATGACCTGAGCGACAAGGTGCGCACCGTCGAGGACCTGATCGCCTTTCGCCGCAACTATCCTCAGATATACGAGACCCGGCACACCTCGCCCATCGTTGACTACATGGACGCCATCATCGACGACATGGACAAGTACGGGGTGGACAAAGCAGTGGTCATGCCCACCTTCTGCTCGGTGGAGTCGGACGCCAAGAACGCCCAGACCGTGGAGGCTATCAAGAAGCATCCCGGACGTCTCTTCGGCCTCATGCATCTAGGATGGGACGAGTCGATGGCCGCCGATATCTCCGATGACCCCATCCCGCTAAGGGCAGATGCTCCAACCCAGATAGACCGCTGGATCGGCCAGCACGGGCTGAGGGGCATCGCTGAGTCTCACGGCGGGCCCTTCACCACTGAGATTCACCCGGTGAAGATCGCTGAGGACTTGCGCCCCATCATGGAAGCCGTGGCCAGGTACAACGTGCCGGTACTATTTGCCACCGGCTGGACCCAGTTCCCCGGGCGCATGTACCATGCCGACCCAATCTACGTGGACGAAATTGCAGGCCGCTACCCAGACGTCCCTATCGTCCTGACCAAGATGGGCCGGGGAATCGCCCACTACTTCGAGTCGGCACTGATTGTGGCCATGCGAAACCCCAACGTCTACTTCGACACCACCTACAGCAGTGGCGAGCACATACGTCGCGCAGGCCGCACTATTGGGGCCGACCGCATGATGTTCGGCAGTGACTGGGCGGTGGTATGGCGCTGGGTGCGTGATCCTGAAGACCTCTACTCCGCACGTCTCCGGGCGGTCCGCGAATCGGGCCTTTCCATGGCTGAACAGGCCCAGATCCTGGGCAAGACGGCCGAGAAGCTCTTCAGGGTCTAAACGGAAAAGCTTCTCGCCGTTGTGGTTCCTAGCCGCCCTTCGCTCGCATGGCTCGCAGCACCTTCTCCGCGGTAATGGGAAGGTCGGTGATGCGGACGCCCACCGCATCCTCGATGGCGTTGGCGATGGCTGGTGAGACGCCTCCGATGGGTGCCTCGCCTATTCCTTTACCTTGGTATGGGATGGGCCCGGAGGGCCCTTCGCTAACGTGCACGGTTACCAGCTCCGGCAGGTCGTTCTCCGTGGGGAGCTTGTAGTCGCCGAGGCTGAGGGTGGAAACACGCCCGTCCTGGGTCTGCATCTCTTCAATCAGGGCTTGGCCAAAGCCTTGAACGAACGCACCTTCGATCTGACCTTGGTGGGCCAGCGGGTTCAGTACCGTTCCCACGTCGTGCGCGGTAACGAACCGGGTCACCTCGATTTCCCCCGTCTCGGTGTCTACCTCTACATCCGCGACTTGGGCGCAGAAGGAAGTGACGTCCGACTCGGCCGCGCGGTGATGCACCTCGCCGGTCAGTAGTTCGCCCGTCTCCGCCAAGGCGTGGGCACCAACCTCCCGGAGGCTGAGAGCGCCCTCGGAACTCTCCCGCAGCGACAGAGTGCCGTCCCGCAAGACAATTTGCTCGGCAGGCCACTGACGCATCCCGCGGGCCATTTCGATGAGCTTGGCCCGGAGTTCCTGGGCGGCACGGTAGGTCGCTCCGCCTGAGGTGTTGGTTGTGCGGGTACCACCCACGCCGGTGTCGAACTCCAACTGGTCAGTGTTCAGGATGTCTAGCCGGATTTCCTCCACAGGCACCGTCAACTCCTCGGAGATTATCTGCTGCAGAATAGTCTGTGCACCAGTGCCGGTGTCCCACACGGGGGTGTGCAGGGTGATGTGGCCTTCACCATCGAGGGTGAGGGTGGCGGTGGTCTCACCTGGCCCGGAACGTCGCTCCGCAAAGGAGAAGCCCCGTCCCACGGCCTTGCTGCCCGTCCCGCTCGAGAGCACGGGCTGTCCCCAGGAGCCATTCTCGGCTGCTGCTCGTAGCGTCTCCTCGCCACGAACCTCAGCGTAGCCATCTCCTACCAGGGAAGTGTCGCCTTCCCGGACCACGTTCTGCAGGCGGAACTCGTAGGGGTCGCGGCCCATCTCACGAGCGATCATATCGATGTGCGACTCGACGGCAAAGACGGCCTGCACCTCGCCTGGGGCCCTCATGTGACCGCACGGGATGGCATTGGTGTAGACCATATGCATCTCCACCTTCCCGTGGGGAATGCGGTAGCTGGCCGCAGCTCGTCGTGCGCCCGGCAACAGCACACGGGGACTGAAAGCCCCGTAGGCCCCGCTGTTGAACACCTGGTACACGTGACACGCAACCATGGTGCCGTCGTTCTTCACCCCAGTCTTTACCGTGATCACGGAGGGGTGGCGCGGGTTCCCTGCCAGCAGCTCCTCGAGGTAGCTCATCACCATCTTGACCGGGCGACCAGATGCCTTGGACAACTGGTAGCACAGAGGCACGTCCATGAAGTCGCCCTTGCCTCCGAAGTCTCCCCCGATATTGGATGGCACAATAACGATGTCGGACTCGGGTATGCCAGCCCCTGAGGCCAGTTGCTCACGCAGTAGGTAGGGTGACTTGTTGTTGGCCCACACCTGTACCCTGCCTGACTGGTCGATGTCCACCAAGCACGCGTGTGGCTCAAGGTAGCCTTGGTGCACCAGTTGGGTGGTGAAAATGTGTTCGAAAATCTGGTCCGACTCGCCGAACCCCTGCTCGATGTCGCCCTTGCTGCGGGCCTCGAAACAGTAGTCGTTGGTCGGGCCGTCCAACTGGTTCAGCAGTCCCCTGTAGGTGGCAACGTCGGGATGTAAGATAGGCGCTCCAGGCTGCAACGCTTCCACCGGGTCGAAAACAGCTGGCAGTTCGTCATACTCCACGTCGATGGCCAGCAGTGCCTCTTCGGCCACTTCCAGGCTTTCGGCGGCCACGGCTG
>JAAXIE010000004.1 GCA_012270525.1 Dehalococcoidia bacterium
GCCTCGCGCCGGTCGTAGATGATGCATGTATGCTGGCGGGTGAAATGGTCGAGGGGTTCTATGGCTGTCCACGCACCGAAATTGCGCCAGTTGGTAAGCACCGAGTTGAACCCGCCGTGGGCCATCATCAGCATGGGCGGCCCGGAGCCCAGAACTTCGTAATGGGTGCTGATGCCGTCAATCTCTACGTGGGGCATCGTTCCCTCCCAGCATCACGTTGCGATTGAACAACCCGGATATGACACAGGTCTGTGCGGGGCAGTATACCATTGCCTCGAATGCCGTCCGGATTCTTCCGTTGCAAACCCCGACGTACACGTGGTCAGCTTCTCACCCCCCCAATGCTGGTAACTGCTATCGAGCTTGGTGATGGCACCCGTGTTCTCCACCGATACTGAGAACGTATCCAGGATGTCGGCTCTAGTGGCAGGAACTAGCGCCGCCTCGGCAAGGGACTCAAGATCTTCCACCACAGAGTCGGCTTCGGTGTCCTTCAGGGCAACTTCGACATCTATCGTCCTGGTATCCAGGTCGAAGACGGTAACGGCGTCTACCACGTCTTCGTGTCCCATCACCGCGTAATGCACTGTCTGGACCGCCGTCTGTAACTCTCGTTCTGTGTAGCCAGCGTTGGGTACAAGGTCAACCGTAACTCCGGTGTGGTCATCCGTGAAGGCATTGACCATGTCTCGCGCGCCCTGTGGCACCTCTCCGGAAAAGCTGATCCATGCTCTATCTGTGCTCGGCTTTCTGGAGTCAGCAAAGTCATCGGGGAAGGTCTGACTGATTTCCCATATGACTTCGGAGAGGTCATTCCTCCACCCGTACCCTTTCACCACGTCCTTGATGGAGATTTCCTTCTGGTCGGCAAGAACTGCCAGATCCTGAAGCTCGGCTTGGTCAACACCGGTAGGCGTGGGGTCGGTAGCGATGGCGAACACGCCCACTACTAAAAGCACCAAACCCACGAGGACCCCGCTTCCCAGTCGTCTCCGCGACAACATGATGCACCTCCTTTGGCTTTGAATAGATGCCACGGATGGGCATATTCTCAATACTCGAAGGGGTCGGCAAAGGTGCTACTACAAATGGTATTGTGCTATACAAGATATATCAACTTTAGTAGCCACGGATAGTAATCGCTGGCACCATATCAATGGTAAGGCTGGTATCCAGAGAGTCATATTAAGCGTGGAACTTATCCGCTAGGCTACGAAGTGGCCCTACTGGATTAGAGGGCCGAAGGGGTGCAGCAGGAACCCGAAGTTTGGTTGACAACCCTTTTGGGGTCTGTCCAGAATACCGGCGTGCCAGCGAACCGAGCACGTTGGGACTGCATATCCCTGAACTGTTCTCTTCGGGAGGTGGCAGTGAGCAGGATCGCCATAATGGGTGCCGGGGCACTGGGTTGCTATATCGGGGCCTTCTTTATCCGCGAAGGTATGGATGTAACCTTCCTGGATATGTGGCCGGAGCACGTGGAGACCATGCGGCGTGACGGCTTGAGGGTCAGTGGCAGCCAGGGCGAGTTCTCGGTGCCAGCCAAGGCCCTCCACCTCACCGATGCCCAAGGCATCAACGAACTTTTCGATATCGCGTTCATCGCCGTCAAGTCCTACGACACCGAGTGGGCGACCCATTTCATCAAGCGCTACGTGAAGCCCGACGGGTATTTCGTCTCCGCCCAGAACAGCATGAACGACCAAGCCATCGCTTCCATCGTGGGGTACCAGCGCGAGTTGGGGTGCATCGCTTCACACATCGAGGTGGCCCTGTGGGAACCGGGGCACGTGACCCGTGGCGGAGCGGTCGGGCGTGACCATGGCCACGTCGTGTTCCGTGTCGGGGAGATGAACGGGCACATCAGTCCCCGCTCCCAGGAGGTTGCGGGTTGGCTCGATTGCATCGACGCGGCCAAGGCGACAAGCAACCTGTGGGGCGAACGCTGGGCCAAGCTGGCACAAAACAGCATAGGCAATGCAGTCTCGGCGATGTCTGGTCTGGGCTCCCAGGGAATGGCGGAGAGCCCCGATGCGCGTTATGTTCGCATCCATATCGGCAAGGAGACCGTTCAGGTTGGCAAGGCTCTCAACTACCAGATCGAGGAGATCAGTGGCGTCGATCCCGACCTGTGGGGGGCGGCAGATGATCCTGATGCGTTCAACGAACTGGACGAGATGCTGAAGGGGCGTGGCGGTCGTGTGGACTGGCGCGCTTCCATGGCCCAGGATGTGGCCAAGGGGCGTCGCTCGGAAGTGGACTACCTGAACGGACTGGTGGCAGAGAAGGGGCGCGAGGCAGGTGTCGCGACGCCGGTGAACCGGGCCACCGTGGATGTGATGCACGATATCGACGCCGGACGCGCCACCCCCAATCCGGCCCTGCTGGACCGCTTGGTCCAAGCCTAGTCCTGCGCCTCATATATGGTGGGGGTTACTGATGATCGTTCACACCGAACCCAAGGACTTCTTCATGTTCACGGTGCATTTCATCTTCAACCAAGAACACCCTGACGCTGAAGACCAGGCAGTAAAGGCCTACCTGGACGAGAAGCAACTCTACCCGAAACGCACCAACAAGACCGAATACCAAGGCTGGCCAGCCGAGGTCTGGTCCTTCGGCGGTTGCTACCTGGGGCGGCACCTAGGGACCATCGGCGAGATGCAGCGCAAGACGGTGGAGAGGGAACTGGTCACGGCCCAAGTGGAGAGGCTCGTGGTCCACGAGCCCCAGGAAACGACCCGGACACTCACCGAAGGAATGGCCGCCCCGGACCTGCAGGCCCTGGTGGCCAGTCTGGTAGAGGAGTTCCACCAGGACTCCTCGTTCGGGCTGGATGACCAAGGCCAACTTACTCTCACGCTGGAAGACAGTGCGGTGGAGTCCCGCATCAGGGAATTAGTGGGAGCGTAACGGCCTCGTGCGCTGTATGAGGCCCAGCCGGCACGCACAGATCTGTTGACAACACATCTGTATAGCGCCTACAATATGACATGCCGGTGATTCCGGGTGATTTCGAGTACCAGTTCTCTCCATCTGGCTTGAGAGAGGTCCGAGAACGCTTGGGCCTATCGCAGGCCCAGATCGCGAAGAGGCTGAACCTGCCGGTCAATACAGTATCCCGGTGGGAGCGGGGAGAAACAAGCCCAGATGCCAATTCGTTGGCCGCCATTTACTCGATAGCCACCGGAGCAGGAATCGAGCCGGTATTCTTTCGAAAAGGTGGTGACATGGTCGCTTCCACAAAACGGCGGAATGGTCAGCAAAAGCCTCTTGGCGGGCGCTGGGTTCTGAACCAGCACCGAACTAGACTGGGGATGATGTGGGACTTTCAGAATGTGGCTCTAGACGCCGATGAAGCATATGACACCTGGTTCTACATGGACAAGTTCCTAGACATTGCTTTTCCCAAGGTCACCGATTGGGATCTCACTGCATACTACTCTGGGGAGCAGTCCGCTGCGGTCAATGACCTACGCGACTTTGGCTTTAGTGGAAGGCTAGTATTGGGCGATGCCGATCGTCAGATCAAGGAAGATATTCGCCGGTTCTGTAAACTCCCAAGTTCACTTCTATGGATCGATCCGGTTCGGTCGGGACTAACGCATGGCGACGACGCCAGCGATACTGTGTTGATCCTGACGTCCAAAGACGGGGACTTCTCCGACTTGCTGGTAGAAGCCAAAGAAGCTGGCATCGATGTCTATCTGTGGACACTACCGGATTGCAGTGGGGACTTACTGAGGGCGGTGAAGGGAGATCACGTAATCCCCTGGGATCATCCTCGTATCATAGTTTCAAAGGAAAATCTGAAACAACTGAACCGGTGAAGGCGAGATGGGGAGGGCTTGAGCTAGCTGGTAGCGAATCAGTTGGCGGAAGGCACTAGTGGCGGCGTTCCTCAGCGAAGGCGATGATGGTGTCGGCCAGTTGCTGGGGGCGCTGCAGCGGTATGTCGTGGATGGAATCTTCCATCCAGTGGACTTCGCAGTCTTTGAGAAGGTCCTTGGCCAGGTTGACCAGCTTGACTTTGGAGCTGGTAAACAGGGCTTCCCGGTCGCTCCTTGGGGCCCTCCAAGCGGGCACAACCAGCACCGGGACTTCCACCCGGCGGAAAAGCTGGCTCGGCTTGTGCTCCCATAGAGCACGGACGCACTGCATGTGGTTTTCCCGGGTGAGGTAGGGGCGCACCTCTCCGGGCGGGTCAACCCGAAAGTTGGCCCGGAAGAACTCCTCGACTTCCGGGCCCCACAGTGCGCCCAAATCCCCGGCCTTCACCCGTTCCAAGAGTCCTTCCCAGGTGATGCCAGTGAAATCCGGCGGGGCCATACGCACCTGTGCGTTCTGCCAATTCATGCCCGGCATGCTGACGATCTCAATGGTGCCCCCATCCACCATGATGATCCCGGCCGTCGAGTTGGGGTAGTCGACTGCGTACTGCAGGACGACGTTGCCGCCCCACGAGTGGCCTGCAAGCAGCGGTCGGTCCAGCCCGAGGGACTGGATGAAGGCGTGCAGGTCGGCGCAGACGGACTCGAACTCGTATCCGTGATCAGGAGCTCCGGTCTGCCCGTGGCCCCGCTGGTCCAAGGCGTACACGGTGAACCTGGGGGTCAGGAGGGGAGACACCAGGTCCCAGATACGGCAGTTGGAAGCCAGCCCGTGGAGGAGCACCAAGGGAGGGCCATCCCCTCTCCAGTCCCGGTAGTGGAAGGTCAGGCCACGTAGTTGAATCTGCTTGTCTTCAGCTTGGACCATCATGCTCAGGAGACCTTTTGGCGTGGAGTATGGGTCATATCGGAGCAAAGAGGCGACAGGTGAATATGAAGGCCAGTAGGAAAAGGGCCACCATAATGGCGATGATCAGGAACCAGTGATGAGTCTCCATCTACACTCTGTCGAAATCGAAGGGGTTGCAGGTCACAATCCTCATAGCTTCAGGAACTGGGTGACCCGCCGGGTGAATTCTTCAGGTTGCTCCAACATCAACATGTGGCCAGCGTTCTGGATGATCTCCAAACGGGACCCCGGCAGCAAGCCCTGTAACGCCGAACCGTAGGCTGGTGGGATGATCCTGTCTTGGGCACCCCACAGCACCAGTGCCGGGGACTTGATGCGGTACAGGC
>JAAXIE010000187.1 GCA_012270525.1 Dehalococcoidia bacterium
ATCGCCGGGTCCTTGGCCAGCTCCACCAGGAAGTCCCGGTAGTTGCCCAAGGCGTGCTCACGGAACATGTTGATCTGGTTGATCACTATGTTGTAGTTGTCGACCTTGGACTGGCCGGTGGCGAACAGGTGGTGCCAGAACAGCACCATCTTCTCTTCCAGTGGCCTGCCCGTGTTGATGAGGGTGTGCAGCCAGGAAGCACTGCCCATGCCGGGCGTGGTGATGGGCCGGTCGAATCCGGGATGGTACCGCAGGAACTCCAGCCTGTCGGCCCCCTCCCCCTCGCCGTCCACCAACTCGTCGACGGTGGCATCGTAACCCTTTGCTACGCGCCTCTCCAACTCCTCACGGCTTGCGCCAAAACCCGCTCGCCGCATCAGATGAGCCATTAAGGCTATGTCCTCATTAGCCATTCCTTCCTCCTGTATTTCGGATATGCTGATGCATCCTTCCGCATGTCGGCTAAGGTTACCCGCCTATTGTCATACCGAATCCCCCAATTGTCAACGGCCATGTCATGGACATCGATAGGCCCCCGTCCCCGCTCATTCCGCCCACACCTCCCGGCACACCGCCTCACCCCGTACTACCCCCGCCTGCCCGCCCACAGATATCTGCCGGTTGCCAGACCTAACACCGTGAACAGCGCATCCACCAAGGGAAAGTAGATGACGTGTGAAGTCACCGCATCCCCCGTCTCGCTCTCGGGGTTCAGCGTCCAGAACCATTCCCAGAAGAACAGCATGGCCAGGGCCACCGCACCGTAGAACGACACACTGGCCGCAATCCGGTCGATGGTGCTGCCCTGTCCCTCTCCCCTGCCCGAGCAGCATTTCCTGTAGCACCCGGAAACCAGCATGATGAACACCGACACCGCCATGAAATAATTCAGGACCTGCCACACCGGGTATTCCGGCGACCCATCATGGGTCAGGGGGGTAACTATCAGCCCCACGAACACGGCCAACGCCGTTGCCACCAGGTACGTCCCCAAGACCCTCAGCGCAATCTCTCGCATCCGGGCGACCCCTTTCCGATATGGGTCCCATATCCATCATTAGGCCAACCGCAGGCTCCCACCCGTACCACCCTCGGTCGGATCATTCTAAGGCAAGTCCGCTTCTCACCGCCCAACAGCCTGTTGTAGAGTACTCGTATGCGCAGGAGCACGTGGACAGCAGCCACCATGATTGCCCTTTTAACGCTCATCCCAGCGGTGCTGCTCTCGTGTGGCAGCGACCCAGCCCGGGGATCCACCACCGAGGCCGGGCCCCCCTCCACATACTCGCCCGCATCCTCCACTGGGAACGGTCAAACTGCTCCCCAGACACCCTCAACTCCCACCACCGAACCCGCCCTGCCACCCACCGACCCAGGACGCCCCGACCAGCAGGAGGACACCAACGCTCGACAAGACACCGGGCTGCCGCCAGCCTCCCAAACCAGCCCGGAGGCCACCATCGACGCCCCTGCCGGCCAGTCGACCGACCCAGTCGACCCTCCAGTAGGACAGGCCGGAGTCAGCCCATCCCCGTCAGAGCCAGTATCCGACTCCCGAGCCCCCCACAACACATCCGTGAACGGGCCAACTCCCGGAACGGCAGCAACCGTGCCTGCTCCTCCCTCACCCCCTCCCAGCGATGCGGTAACTCCGCCACCCCCAGACCCATCGCCTGCTGAGACCACCATCCCTCCCCCACCCGCCCTCGTAGTCGGGACCAGCGTCGGAGACCTCGCCCCAGACTTCCAGCTGCCGGCCGCCACAGGATCCGACCGCTCCTTGGGGTCGTATCGGCACGAAAAGAACGTGGTGGTAGTGTTCTATCGCGCCTTCTTTTGAACCTACTGCCGCCGGCAGCTGGGTCAGCTGTCCAACGAGTACGACGCCATCACGGACTTGGATGCCGAAGTCCTCGCCATAAGCGTCGACGAACTGGGCCAGGCCAAGGAAATCGCTGGCCGCGTGGGCATACCCTTCCCTGTCCTGTACGACCCCACTGGCTCGGTGCCACAGACCTACAAGGTATACGGCTTGGTGGAACCCGGCAGGGCCGCCCCTTCCACCTTCATCCTCGACAAAGATGGAGTTATCCGCTGGAAGTACGTCGGCACCGACATATCAGATCGCGTGTCCGCATCCCAAGTCCTCGCAGAACTCAGGGCAATTCAGGGTTAGCCACCATGTCTCCTCGCCAGCCGGTCACGGTTCCCATAACATAGAATAGCCAGATGTCGACATCCTCTATCGACAAGCCACCAACCGATACCCACCAAGCGTCTCGCGGTGTGGTCATCATTCCGGGTCTGGCCATCGGCCATTCCGTTTTCCACTGGGTTATACAAAGCTTCGTCGTCGTTCTGCCCGAAATCCAGGCTGCCTTCAATCTGAGTGGCATCGGCGTCGGAGGAGCCCTCTCGGCACGGGAGATCGCATCGGGGCTGGTATCCCTTCCCGGTGGCATAGTCGTCGATGTCCTGCGCCGCTACTGGGGCCCACTGCTCGCCACCTGCTTGGCCTCCGCGGCCTTGGGATCGCTCGCCATGGGGCTGTCGCCCGCATACCCGCTGCTCCTGGTGGGAATGGCCGTCGTGGCCGCGTCCCATTCCCTGTGGCACCTTCCCGCCCAAGCCTCCCTTTCCCACCATTTCCCGGAAAGGCGAGGGCTGGCCCTCTCTTTCCACGGCGTCGGTGGCAGCATCGGCGATGTCGTTGGGCCCCTGGCCACGGGCGCGCTGCTGGCGGTGCTCACGTGGCGGGGCCTGCTCAACATCTACGGAGCAGTCCCCATTTTCCTCGCCCTGCTCGCCTTCTTCCTGTTCCGGCACATCGGAAGGCCACGTGGTCCCGCGGACACCACAGTATCCATAACCGAGCGTGTCGACATCACCAAGCAACTCTTCAGGAATCCCGTGCTGTGGGGACTGACCGTGGTGCGCGGGTTACGCGGCATGGCACTGGTGGCCCTGGTCACCGTGCTCCCCCTCTACCTCGCAAACGACCTCGACCTCAGCCCCTTTTCTCGCGGGTTCCATATCGGCCTGCTCATCGCCGTCGGCTTGGTTGCCAAGCCGTTGGCTGGACATCTGTCCGACCGCTTGGGCCGTCGGCAGGTCCTCGTCCCCGGTCTGGTGTGGTCCTGCCTCATGTCCCTGGCACTGGTGCCCTACACCGAGGGTGTCCTCCTGACCTTGGTGATAGCAGCCCTCGGACTCTTCCTCTATCCCGATCAGCCCATCGTCGTGGCATCGGTGTTCGACGTCGTCGGCCGCGAAGTGGCCAACACCGGCATGGGCCTGGTCTCATGCATCGCCTTCTTCATGTCCGCCGGTTCCTCCCTGCTGGCTGGCGGCCTTTACGAGGCCTACGGCTTTGAGGTCGTCGTCTACTACACCGCAGCCCTCTTCGCCTTGGCCGCCGTCATCTTCGCCGTCCTCCCGTTGAGGAGAAATCCCGCCTGAAGGCCCCGCCCCAACCAGCCGGCACTTCGTCACCGAGCTCTCTAACCACAGGATGCATGGAATTCGTAAAGTCGCGTCAGCCCGCCCCTTTATTTTGTCCGCGGAAACCCCTACAATGCTTGGACGATTTGCTCCACGTCCCTTCACCGCGACGCCAGTGACAGCAGTGGGAGATCGTCCAGAAAGCCCCAGAAAATAACTAAGGAGAGAAGCCGAATTGGACATCTTGAGGAATAATTTGCGTATCATGGTGCTGGCAGCAGTGGCCATGGCCCTATTGTTGGCTGGCTGTGCCACCGATCAGACGGCAGAGGAAGAAAGCAACCGGGTGCAGGCAATCAAGGACCGGGGCCAACTCGTCTGTGCCAGCAACAACAGCCTCGCCGGATTCGGGTTCGTCGACGACAACGGCAACACCGTGGGCTTCGATATAGACCTCTGTCGCGCCGTCGCCGTTGCTGTCCTTGGCGATCCCGACGCCGTCGAGTACCGCCCCACCGTCGCCGCCGAGCGTGGGCCCTCCATGCAGTCGGGAGAGGTGGACATCATGTCCCGCAACACCACCTGGACCTCCACCCGCGACGCTGGCTGGGGCAACTTCGCCCAGACCATGTTCTACGACGGCCAGGGATTCATGGTTCCCAAGAGCCTCGGCGTCAGCAACTTGCTCGAGCTTGAGGGTGCCAGGATCTGCGTGCAGCAGGGTACCACCACCGAGCTCAACCTCCAGGACTTCAGTAACCAGAACGACCTTGGCCTCGATGTGATTACTTTCCCCGACAACGTCTCTGCCAACGCAGCCTATATCGCCCAGCAGTGCGATTCCCTCACCACCGACCGTTCCGGCCTTGTATCCACCCGCGCCGGCTTCGATAACCCCGACGACCACACCATCCTGCCCGGCACCATCTCCGAAGAACCCCTGGGTCCTGTGGTCCCCCACGGCGACGAGCAGTGGTATGACATCGTCAAGTCCGTCGTCGCCATCCTCATCTACTCAGAGGCGTACGGGATTGACTCC
>JAAXIE010000254.1 GCA_012270525.1 Dehalococcoidia bacterium
GGGCGAGCCCGGGCGCATCGTAGACTTGGCTGGCAACGTGCTGGGAGAGCACCAGGGCGTTCATCTCTACACGGTGGGCCAGCGTCGAGGTCTTGGCGTGCAGTTGCCCCAACCCACGTACGTGGTCGCCATCAACGCTGATGATGCCGAGGTGGTCGTTGGCCCGGAAGAGGCCCTGTACAGCGACACCCTGTGGGTATCGGGCGTCAGGTACGTCGCCGGGGAGCCCCCTTGCGGGCCAGCCGATATCTCGGTGAAGGTGCGCTACAAGGCATCCGAAGCCCCGGCAGAACTCCATCCCCAGGGGGATGGTGCCTTGGTACGGTTCCAGACGCCCCAGCGTGCTCTCACTCCTGGTCAGGCGGCTGTCTTCTACCAAGGCGACCGGGTCTTGGGCGGGGGATACATCGAGACGCAACGCGTGCCCGTAGCGGCGGGCTAGCGGGCGGATATGCCGTCGCTGGACTTGGAATGGTCGCTGCACCGTCTGGGTTATCGTTGGGTGGCAGGTCTGGACGAAGTGGGACGTGGGCCGCTGGCTGGCCCAGTGGTCGCTGGGGCTGTTGTCCTTCCAGAGGGCCTCACCCACGTACCGGACTGGCTCGCGAACGTGGACGACAGCAAGAAGCTCACACCCCGGCAGCGCCGCATGTGCCTTGACCAGATTCGCGCTCACGCCACCGGCATCGGGGTAGGCGTCGTCGACCGTGAGGAAATCGATGCCATCGGCATCGGAAACGCCACCCGCAAGGCCCTGCGCCACGCCATTGACGACCTGCTGCCAAGGCCGGACTGCGTGTTGGCCGACTACATCCCCCTCTTCGACCCGGGAGTGCCGTGCCAGTCAATCAAGGGAGGGGATGGGGCTTCCTATTCGATAGCAGCCGCCTCGATAGTGGCCAAAGTCACGCGGGACCGGATGATGGAAGAAGCAGACCGCACTTACCCAGGCTACGGGTTCTCCCGCCACAAGGGGTATGCAACGAGGCAACACCTGGATGAACTGGCCCACAGGGGGCCGTGTCCCATTCACCGTCGCTCGTTTGCGCCCCTGCGAATGATGCCCCTGTTTGCCACTCCGGTCCATAGTCCTGCACCAGAGGTCCCGGCCTAGTGCCCACTCCGCGAACACTCCGGGGCACTCACGGGGAATGCGCGGCCCGCAGGTACCTGGAGGGCAGGGGCTATCAGGTGCTGGACGCCAACTATCGCTGCCGCTGGGGCGAGGTCGAAATCGTGGCTGAACGGGACGATACGGTGGTATTCGTGGAGGTACGCACGCGCAAGCACCTGAACTACGGCACTCCCCAGGAGTCTCTCTCCAGGGGGAAAACCACCCGGCTTACCGCCACCGCCGAGAGCTACCTCCAGGAACACCAACTGGAGAAGGCCCACTGGCGCATCGACCTGATAGCCATCTTGCTGGGCGATGATGGTGCAGTTACCCGTCTGCAGCACATAGAGAGTGCCGTAGAAGTCGGGTACTCCACCGGATGAAGTCTAGGCCCCTTGGTCCCTCGGGCAATGAGATTCCGGTCATCGGCTTGGGGACCTCCCGCTATCGGGGAGGAGAGGCCCCACTGCGCCGGGGCATGGAGTTGGGCGCATGGATCGATACCGCGGAAAGCTACGGCAGCGAGGGAATCGTAGCCGAGGCGTTGGCGGGGCAGCGGGATAAGGTTTTCGTCGCCACCAAGGTCTCTCCCAGCCACCTGCGATATCACGACCTGGTGAAGGCCGCCGACGCAAGCCTTCGCCGCTTGGGCACCGATTACATCGACCTCTACCAAGTCCATTTCCCCAGCTCCCGTGTGCCAGTGTCCGAGACCATGGGTGCCATGGAAGCCCTGGTCGACCGGGGCAAGATACGCTTCATCGGGGTCAGTAACTTCTCAACCTCTCAGTTGAGCGAGGCGAGGGAAGCAACGTCCCGCCATCCTGTCGTTTCCAACCAGGTGCGCTACAGCCTCACCCGGCGCGAGGCGGAGAGAGACCTCCTGCCCTACTGCCAGGACAACGACATTACCCTGATCGCCCACACCCCCCTCGACCGGGGTGCACTGACAGCGAGGTCGCTGTTCACCCAGCGTCCGTCGGTGGATGCCTTGGAGCAGGTCTCATCCGAGGTGGGAGCTACCTGGGCGCAGGTGGCTCTGGCATGGTGCTTGTCGAGGCCCAACGTGGTGGTGATACCCAAGTCGGACAGGGTCGAACGAGTGGAGCAGAATTGCGCCGCCCCCGACCTCACCCTCACCCTGGACCAGATCGAGGCCCTGAACCGCATAGCGTGAAGAAACATCCGAGCGCAAGTGCGAATACAAACTGCCCTAGGCAGGTCTGCGGCGGGGCGGCCCAGGCGGTCGGAAGCTGTGGCTCGCCACGTATCCCAGCAGCGACCCGTTGCTGTCAATAAGCACCTGCCTCGCGTTCTTCTCTTCCATCATCTCCAGGAGACTCAACGCGTCCAGGTGGGGAGCCGCCGTCGGCACTTCCGCAAGAGGCGAGGCCACGCTCTCGACGGTGGTGACACTCCAACGGGCTTTCGGCACGGCATACATCGCCTGACCAGTGAGCAGACCTTCGGGGTGCCCTCCCTGGGTGACCAGAAAAACCGCACTCGGAGCCGGAGTCCCGTGAATGTCCGACAGGCGAAGCAGGGTCAGCCCAGCGGGAACGGTGACACACCCAGCATTCATGATTTCGCCCGCCACGCGGTGGCGCAGGGCCTCACGCTGCCGGAACTGCTGGTAGCTGGCAAAGGCTGCCGAGCCCAGGTAAAACCCAATGAGAATGGTCCACATCCCGTTCCAGAGAAGATCGACCCTGGCACTGATCACATCCCAGACGATCATCGCGACCCCCAGCCCGATGAGGAGGATGGCGATGCCCTGCCCCGAGCGGATGGCTACCCTGGTCGCCACCTGGTAGCTGCGGGTGATGGCCCACACCATCGCCCGGAACACCCGCCCCCCATCCATGGGGAACCCAGGTGCCATGTTGAAGATGCCAACCACAAGGTTGAACCAGAAAAGCGAGTGGGCCATGACTGCAAGATCACGGCTCACCTCGCTCAAC
>JAAXIE010000231.1 GCA_012270525.1 Dehalococcoidia bacterium
ACCGGAGCCTCTGCGTTATGCCGGCTAGATAGGCCAGAAGAGTAAAGCCCTCGTAGATGTCATGCTCGGAGGTGAACTCGGCCACCCCGGTGGAACTCCCCACGTAGCGGGTCTCAGGTCGCACCGGCAGGGCTATATGATCGCCCACGAAAAGTCCGTAATACCCGAGTTCCTCGATACGGCGGGCATAAGGCTCTATGGCTTCCACATTGGGGATTCCCCCAAGGTTCGGGAGCATGGCAGCAAAACGCATGGTCCCCCCCAGTCTATCTGGCAGCCGCGCTTGCGTCTCAGCCTACCCCTTGAGAAAGTCGAAATAGGCCCGTCCCGGCTTGTTGGGGACCCGGGGATTCGTCCTGGCCACGTACGGTCCCGTTCCCAAGAAGGGCGGGTGCTCGTCCACGTACTCTTGCGCCCAAGCGAGGCCGGTTCTGTGCAACAGCTCTCTTTCTTCATCCTCTGTGGCCGCTTTCGGTACGTGGCTCACAGTATCGCTAGTGTACGTGGGAATAATCCCATTCTCCCGAGGAGGCGGAGGTGGCTCCTGCCCCTGTTGCAACCCCCGGATCAGACCGCGGAACTTGTTGCGCAACATGATTACCCCACGGTCGGTGTCCGCTAGGTGTTCCAGGTCGTGCACGGCGATGTCGCGCTGCGTGATGATGGCCGAACCATCGCTGGGGTGTAGCTGCCTCTCCTCAAAGGGGTCCTCCCAGTCGGCCAACTCGCCCCAGGAACGGGGAGGTTCTGGCGCATCCTCAGGGATACGCCGGAAGGCAAAGGTCACAGAATGGGTATCGTCCACAGGCACAAACCATTCGGTGACGTAGCCCGGCCAGAAGGGGTGCTCGGTCAGTCCGTCTTCCTCGTTCCGGTTAATCTGGGCGATGTTGGGCAGGATGGCATCGGTCATCCGCAACCAGACATTGTCCTCCACCCGCCGCGCCGCCACATACACCATGCCCACAGGTGTACTGAGAAAATTAATGACGGGTATGGAAAGGAAGCCCGTGGAGAACTGCACGCCACTGGTCCGTGCGTGCAGGAAGGTAGTATGTACCGGGTCCATCACATTCTCGTAATTCTGGAGCCAGTTGCACGGTGCGAGGTAGCCCCCGCTGGGAATGAGCTTGGTGCCCGGCACGGAGAAGGTGTCATATATGGGGAAATCGGGCTTCTTGTCCGGAGGTCCCATGTAGGCGAAGATCAGGCCGCTATACTCATACGTGGGGTAGGCCCCATGGCAGAGCCGGTCCTTGTAGGTGCTGGCAGGAGGTTCTCCCGGCGTGTCGAGAATCCTGCCGCCCACGCCGAATAGCCAGCCGTGGTAGCAACAACGTATGCCCTCTTCTTCCACCTGTCCGTACACCAGGGAACTCCCGCGGTGGGAGCAGTGGAGTTCCACTAGTCCCAGCTTCCCGTTGCCCGCTCGGAAGAGAACCAGCTCCTCGCCCAACACGCGTATGCCCATGGGCATGTTGGTCAGGTCAGACGACAGCGCTATCGGGTGCCAATACCGTCGGAAATATTCCCCCGCGGGCGTACCGGGCCCCACATGAGTCAGTTCAGAGTCCTCTGCTGGGACTTGATTGTGGTGGTAACCTGCATATTCTTCCGTGAGGAAGCCGGTCTGCTGTGTTGTCATCTGTTCGCCTCCATGGAACGTCGCATTCAACCGTACCAACGCCGTCAGACGCGGGCAAGCTGCGCTGGCTGCCTAGAAATTGGGCATTACCTCGCGCGTAAGTTTTCGCACAAGGTCCTGCTTGTCGATTCCCGCCATCCCACAATAGAACAACCAGTTGGTGACCCCCATTTCCGCCAGCTCGCCCAGCCGACGGCTGACGTCACGAGGCGTACCCCAGAGTTGGGCCGACCGGCTAACCAGCCAGTCATAGATCCCCAACTCTTTGGCCCGGCGTACCGTCCATGTCCCTCGGTCAGTGTTGTGGTAGGTAGCGGAGAAATCGTGTTCATCCCGGGTCAGTTGTAACAGGCGTTCGCGGTACTCCTCGGGTATCAGCTTGCCCTCCATGCTCCCCATGGTCATCCAATTCGTGTTCACACCGAGATTAGTGCGCATTCCCTCCTCCATGCTGGAGGAGAAGCTGAGTGCGGTCTGCCACCACACTTCCAGCTCATCCGGGTCGCGGCCGACCTCAGCGCAGCTATCGACGATGATACCCTTGATGTGCCGGATATTCTCTTCTCCATAGCCCATCGACATGATGAGTCCGTCGGCCACTTGCGAGGCCATGGCCAGCACCCGGGGTCCGGAACAAGCGACGTACACAGGTACTTGGGGGGGAAAGTCATGGTCGGGCCAATGGGGCGAGAAGGCAGCGCCTCGGTAGTGGCCCTCTCCACCACGGAGCAGTGCCTTGACCGCAAGGATGTACTCCTTGAGGTGTGCCACTGTGGCGATTCCCCTCTTCCCGATACTCCACAGAGCACTGTCTCCTGTGGCCAGTCCTAGCCCAATACGCCCCGGGGCCAGTTGCTCCAGGCCGTAGATGCCGCTGGCGGTAACCGATGGGTGTCGGGTCACCGGGTTGCTCACCGCCGAGACCACCTTTACACGAGAAGTGTTCATCGCGCAGTAGGCGGACACCACGTAGAGCTCTTTGGCCAGCATGGGCGAATCGGAGACACCCAGCATTTCCAGCCCTGACTCATCGGCAGCCTGGCACATCTGCAGTATCTCCGAGTATGGACCATGAAGCACCCCGTTGATTCCGAAACGTACTTTAGCCGTAGTCATTGCCCCTTCATGTCGTCTCACATGCTATTAAGAATTAGGACAAGCTGCCGCAGAACATCACATGAGCCTTGGTTGCAACCAAGGCTCATGTTCAAACCCTCCACTTGTCCCTTCTGCCTATTGCTCCCTGTGCTTGACGTACTCGTAGTTATTGAGCAGGTTCGATCCCAAGGCCTGCAGTGTCCACGTATCGATTGCACTCCCCACAGGAGCGACAGTAGCCTGCCGGTACAATGGCATCACCATCACGTTGTCGAACATCCATCGCGCCATCTCTGCGAGAATGGCCCAACGGGCGTCGTCATCCAGAGTGGAGCCCGCTTCCTCCAGTTTCTCGGTGAACCAGGGATGCTCGAAGCCCAGGTTCAGGCCACTGGTAGGGTTGAAGAACAGGTCATAGGCGGGCAGGGGCGATAGCCCCGGGTTATTCACCAATGGGAAGACTGCCTTCGCGGTACGGTTCACCAAGCTCGGTCGGTAGGCCGAGTAGGGCTGGATGAAACCCTTGGTAGTGACTCCCACCCCTTCCCACATGGTGCCTACCGCCTCAAGAACAGGTATAACGCCCGGGAAGAACCCTTCACTGAGGGCTAGGTCTATCTCAATCCCGTCGGGCGCGACCTCCGCCAGTATCGCCCTGGCCTGGTCGGGATCGTAGTCCCAACTGAGTTCGTCCAAGCCAAATTGCTTCAGCCTGAAGCTGTGGCCCAGCCACCACTGCACGAACCAAGGCTCGCCTTCACCGAATGCCAGGTTGTTGAGCAGCTTCTGCCGGTCTATGGCCAGGCTCAACGCCAAGCGGACCTGGCGAGCCTTCTCCCATTCCTCGGACTCCAGGTCGCGGTCGCACGATACGTAGGCTACTGTGCAGTCGTAGGGGTTCTCCCCTAGAGGCACCCTGACGTTATCCTCGGCGTCTGGAAGGTGAGCGGGATGATCGGTCTGGTACTGCTGGCCCAGGAAGTTCAGGTACAGAGTTGCGCCTCCGGGCACCTGCATGAAGCGCACCCAGTCGAGGTTTTCCTGCTTGATGGTCTGAACATCGGCCGTGGTGAACTGGCCCGTATCGATGCGCCCGATCACGAAGTTGGCGACCCTGGTGGAACTCTCCTTTATTTCATGCCAGATCATCTGCTCGAATTCTGGAGTCTTGCGCCAGTGGTCCCGGACTGCCTCTACAACACGCCTGTCGCCACTGCGAAATTCAGTAGCTACCCACGGCCCTGTCCCTACCGACTCCATATTGGCCCGGTCCTCACCGACGGTGTCGTAATGTGCCTTGCTGTGCATGGCCATCACCGAGCCGGAACGGGGCGATCGGCTGTGCCATGTAATCTGGAAAGTGGGAGATGGGCGAGTCAATTGCACGGTATGATCGTCGATCTTCGTGAGCCCGCAGCCATCGCAGGTCCAGATGCGCCGCATGTGGCCCGCGGCCGCATGTGGCGAACCGTCGGCCACCACGTCATTGACAGACCAGATAAGGTCGTCGGCGTTGAATTGCCCGTAACCGTGGTGCCAAGGCACGCCTTCCTTGAGCTTGAGGGTGTATACGAGCCCAGCGGCATCACTGCTCCAGTCCTCAACCAGCCGGTTCTCCACCAGGTTGTCGGGTGTAGTGGCGAACATGCTAGCCAGCCTGTTGCCAACGGGTCAAGCAACCTCGGTCTTCATCACATCATTCAGACTCCGTGCTTCATCAAGAAGCCTTCCACCAGATAGTTGAACACATCAGGCTTTTCCCAGTAGACCGAATGCGCTGCATCCGGTACCTCCGCCAGTGCCGAGCCTGGCAACAGTTCGTGTGCCTGCCGCACCGTTTCAGGCGATGCTACCCTGTCCTCCTGCCCCACAATGAACATCGTCGGCACACCTGACTCAGTGACGGCCTCGGGGGTGGGTCCCAGATAATCACCGCCCCTCAAGAGGTGGCGACCTGTACGATTGAAGGAGTTCAACTGCAGGAATAGGCAACACATGTTGGGGTCCCTTGCTTGGAACCCTCTGGAGACTGCCCTGTCGAGTTGAGACAACTTGTCCGAGATTTCACGGTCGTTCGACGTCAGGGCCTGCACCCCTTCGTCGTTCATGGCCCCCACGGTGTCGGCCATCACTAGGGCTGAGACACGCTCAGGATAGCGCGCCGCCATCCCCAAGCACGCTATGCCGCCCATCGACTGGGCTACTAGGGCGGCCCTCTCCACCTTCAGGTGGTCGAGCAGACCATGCAAGTCCTCCACGAAGTCCCCACGGTCCGGCCCCTCGGGTATCTCCCTAGAGCGGCCAAAACCACGGTGATCGAAGGTGATGACTTGGCGGTTACGCGCGAAGTAGGGGACCTGCTGGAACCAGACGGCATGGTTACCCCCCACCCCGTGGGCGAACACGATGGCGGGGCCTTCCCCGTGGCTCTCGTAATATATCTCTGTGCCATTGACTTTGGCGTCAGGCATGGGGTCTCCCTTCCACGAGTCCTCGGATTAGGGGGCGGTCTCCCGCGATGGCTTGGCCATGTATATTGCAACGGTGCGCCGACCGGTCTCCAAGAGCAGCTTGTGGTCTTCTTCTCGAGTCGGCGCAGATGGGACACGCCACACTGAGTTGTTGGCGTAGGTCGTGATGGGCTCACCCTGCTTGCGGACTAACCCCTTGGCGTCCCGCCCCTCCTGCACCGCTCGGATGCCATCCCTCACCAAGCCCCTCAGCATGATGACACCCCTGTCCGTGGCCCCCAAGCGCTCCATGGCATGTACCGCTATGGGTCGCTGCGTAACCTGAGCGTCCCAGTCCCCGGGAGACCGCTGGCGTTCTTCATAGGGCCTGTCGCCATCTTGACCAAAGGAAGGTCCCGGATGTGGGTCTCCTTCCCGCTGCCGCCGTTGGACGATGGTCATACAGTTGGTATCGTCTATCGGGACCAGCCAGAACGTGTTCGTCGCACGATAAAAGCCGTGCTCCTCTGCCCCCTCCTCCGCATTGGTGGCTATCTGGTGCAGGGTCGGAGAGATGTAGTCCGTCATTCGCACGAAGACATTGTCTCCTACGCGCCTGCAGTGAATGTAGATCATCCCGATGGGAGTCTCCATCCAGTCCAGGGTCCCCAGTTCCTTGTGGGCATCGCTGAACCCGTGGCCCATCTCGATGGTGTGCAGGAAAGCAGTGTGCGATGGGTCCATGCAATTGTCCTTGACTTGCAGCCAGTTGCATGGCCAGTGGTGCTTGGTAACGGAGTGCCGGTCATACCCGGGCAGACCGTAAGTATCGTAGATGGGGAACTCCGGCATCTTATCGGGAGGCCCCATGTATGCGAAGACCAGTCCCTGGAACTCGAGAACAGGATAAGCCCCATGGCAGAGGCGGTCTTTGAACGTGCTCTCCGGTGGCTCTCCCGGCGTGTCGAGGATCGCCCCATCCACTCCAAACAACCAGCCATGGTAACAACACCGGATCCCATCGGCCTCTATCTGCCCGAACTCAAGGGACGTCCCTCTGTGACTACAGTGCAGCTCGAGGAGCCCCGGTCGGTCGGAGCGGTCTCTAAAGACCACAAGCTCCTCTCCCATGATGCGGACAGCGATGGGCAGGTCCTTCAATTCTTCGGTGGAGACTACCGGATGCCAGAACCGGCGCAGATACTCTCCGCAAGGCGTTCCTGGTCCCACATGGGTCAATTCTTCATCTTCACTTGGCACGAACCGGTGATAGTAGGCCCCGTAGCGTTTGTCCAGGAAAGGTGCTCTTGTAGCCATGGCCACGGGCTCCCTTCAGAAATGTGGGAACCGGCTAACGAATAACGACAACTGCGGCTTCGGTGGTCATCTACGTGGCCGGGACTATTACCTCGCCCCCCAGCCCCGCCTGCATGCCGGTAGGGGTGTGCTCAGCCCTGATCGTCCCCGAGTTGGGCTGCCACGCGATACAGTTTAGCTCGCCAAAGGTCTGTTCAATCAGACGCCAGGTCTCTCCCACATCCTCACTGGCCCAGACCTCCCCATTCACGGAGCATGCCACTACCCGGTCGGGGTCAGCAGGGTTGGTATGGATTCCAAACACCGTGGAGTTGGTCCGCTTCCCGAGACCCACCGGTGCCCAGGTTTGTCCGAAATCCAAACTCCGGAACACATTGCCTGAATCCCCGACGTTAAAGCTGCCTGTGCCCATGAACATTACCTTGTGATCATCGGGCTTATGGGCCAGCCATCTCTGGTAATGCCCACTGTTCTCGGCGTTGACGTATCGCTTGGTGCCCATGGGCTCCCAACTCTCCCCCATGTCCGTACTAACATAGAGCTCACGAGGGGTCAGGGCGAACACACGCTTGGGACTCCCTTCCCCGATCACCATGCTGTGGATGTCTTCGTCAGGAACCTGCACACGTTCCCAGGTATCTCCCTGGTCCGTGCTGCGGAGTATCCCGTCAACCTCAATGCCCGCCCAGATAATCCGGCTGTCGTCGGGGTCTATCGCCATCTGGGTAACCCTTGGGTCTCCGACCTCGCACTCGGTGGCCAAGGGAGGAAGCGACAACTTCTCCCAGGTATGTCCGCCATCCCGGGACCGGTGAAGCCCTGTCGGGCTGACACCTGCGAAGATGGTGTTGGGGTCGTCCGGGCAGATTGCTATGGACCACACATTCGCTAGGTCGCCCAGTCTGCTGACCATTTCCCAGTTTCTCCCATTGTCTACGCTCCGATGAACGCCACGGTCGCCGCCAGCATAGATGGTATGGGGCTCAGTCGGATGCAGTGTGAGCGCCCTCACTATCGGGCTCTCCGGCGGGAAGAACCACTTCCGCTGCAGCATCCATGATCCACCGGCATCGAGGCTGTTCCACGTGCCTCGTCCTGTCGTTCCGATAGTGATACTGTAGTCCTGTGCCATTTGGAGGCTCCTTCCCGGAAACGGTTGGGGCATTTGGTCCACTTGTTTGCGGCCATCATAGACCCGACCCAATCCAGGCACAACCCTCAGCCGTTGAGGTCATTCACCGACCAAGCCTCGCTAACCCTGCTGAGGCGTAGGCTGGTACCATGTCTGGCCTCGAGGCCATACCCGGGCCCACCCGCCCATTTCGGGCGTCATGTTAGCCCTAGGTCGCGTCAGTGCGCTGGTGCCGGCCGACGTATCCGATTGATACCGTTTTCTCGTCCGGCTCCCAGATGAACGCGATACGGATGGTGCCACGGTGATACCCGTTGCCCGTGCCGATATGCTCCTGCAACTCCCGTTTCCGTCCACCCACCCAAGCCTCATAGTACTCGCGGTATTGACCCATCGTTACGGGCGACTGGTTATGAGTGTAGTGCCAGCCACACGCCTGGCGTAAGGACAAATTGAGATCGCTCTCCGTGCTAGCCCCCGTTTTCACGTTGTAATAGACCGTCGCCAGCCACTCCAGGGCGTCCCAGACCTGCCTCGGTTTGTCGAAGGGGAAGTCAGTGCTCGATTTCGCATTAAGTGGGAAACTGAGGCGGTGCCCCAGCCTCTGTCTCGCTAGGCCCACGACTTGGTCCACGCTCTCGAACTCCGGCAGGGATTCCACGGGGACGAGGGCTTGAGAGCGGCGAGAATCTTGATAGGAGCGCCTCCACGTTTCCGCCAGGTTACGACTCTCTGCCAGATCGCCGCCCAACTGGCTGACCTGCTCGCTCAGACCGTTCTTCTCGACAAGAAGGTCGCTGTGTTCCTGGGTCAACCTGTCGTACTTGGCACGAAGGGAGACTAGTTCCGTTTCACCCTCCGACGCTTGGGGTTGTTGCTCTACGACTCGGGCTTCCGGTGGCGCGTGAACGATGGTCGGTCCCGGTTCTGGCAACGGGGCCGTCTGGACCTCCAAGGTGTCGAACTGGGCCAACGCCTCGTCTATCTGCCCCTGCAGTTCCGCTCGTCGAGGCCCCCGTTCGACCTCTTGGCTGCGGACTTTGGCGATGGGGTGCACCGTGGCATACTTGGCCAGCAATCCTGAGAGGTTGGAAATCACAGCGCGGGCGTTCTCCAGGTCGACCCACGGGTATGCCCGCCACTTGAGCTTCTCCGTCACGTCCCACTCGAAGAATGCGAGTAGGTCTGCATGCGCCTGGGCCAAGGCGAGAACCTCCGCATCCAGATCGGCCATAGCTTTCGCTTCGGCCCGCTTCCTATCCTTGATTTCCTCAATGGACCGGATGAATTCGTCGAGGTCCTCCTCCCACCACGTTGCCTCATACGGC
>JAAXIE010000061.1 GCA_012270525.1 Dehalococcoidia bacterium
AGTGTGACGCCCCTCTCTATCGGGGGGAGGGGTGCCGCTCCAGCGCGCTGGGGAGGGGTCTCCAACCCCGCTCCCCAGCTTGCGTTCGAGCCGTGACGGTGAACCAGATAGGCGGTTGGCGGACTAGCGGACGCCCGCGGTGTGGTCGCTTTCGGGGGTTAGCATGCCGACCCCGTTGCGGACCGTACTGAGGGCGCTGCCGAGATGACGCTCCATTTCCTGGAGTGTCTGCAAAGCGTAGTTGTAGGCCTCGGCACGCTTGGCCATGGCCTCGCGGTCGGCTTGCTCCAGCTTTCTGTCGGCCCGTTGCTGGGCTTCCTCTTCGATGAGGCGGGCCCTTTCCTGGGCGGCTGCCAGCACCTCATGGTCGTCGACCCGGGCCCGGTAAGCGTTCTCCGCTTCTGTGCGGCGGCGCTTGGCGTCGGACTGGGCCTGCTGCATCAGGTTGTCCTTGTTCTCCAATAGCTGACGGGCTGCGTCCACCTCCTGGGGAATGGCGAGCACCAGTTGGTCCATCAATTCCTTGAGCCTGCGCGCGTCTACGATTTTCTGACCGCCCATGGGCATCGTCTTGCTGGTGTCCAGCAGACTCTCCATGCGATAGATGATCGACCTCACGTTGTCCATTACTTCCCTCCTTGCCTCGGATGTATTGGCATTCCGGACGTTTTCGCCTTTGGTGATAGCGGCCTCTCTGGCCCTAGCCCGATAACTTCTTTCGCAGGGCCTGCGCGACGTGCGTTGGCACCAAGCCATCGATATCCCCATTCAGGGCAGCCACCTCTTTCAAAAGGCTGGCACTGACAAACTGGTATTGCAGGCTGGTCATCAGGCAGACCAGCTCAATATCGGGGGCCAACTGTTTGTTCATGAAGGCCATCTCGTACTCGTACTCGAAATCGGCTGAAGTTCTCAGCCCCCGCACTATGACATCTGCCCCGGATTTCCGCGCGAACTCCACTACGAGGCCATCGAAGGGCACCACTTCCACGTTGGGCAGGTCGGCCACCGACTGCCTGGCGAGGGCAACCCGTTCGTCCGTAGTGAACATGGGCGTCTTCATGGCGGGCGAGGAGTACACGGCGATGAGCAACTGGTCGAAAATGGCCGCGGCGCGGTTGGCCACATCCAGATGACCCATTGAGAAGGGGTCGAACGACCCTGGGTACAGAGCCTTTGGCATCAGCCTTCCTTGACGAAGAAGTCCACCATACTGTCGCCGTATCGACGCCCGCTGGTGCGCGACAGCGAACCGTAACTGTCGGCCAGTTCCACCCGCTTGGAGTGTCCCACCACCACCATCCCACCCGCTTCCAGGCCGGGAGCCTCACCCAAGGGCCCCAGGACGGGCGTCAGGTCTGTCATGCGATAAGGCGGGTCCATCAATACGAGTTGGTATGGGCCCTCCAGTTCATGCACCGCTTGGGTTGCCTCCCTGCAGTGGACGAGGGCATCCTGGGAGAGTCCCAATGCCCTCAGGTTCTCATGTATCCGCTGGCACTGGCGCCTGTTGCTTTCCACGAAATCGGCTTGCGGCACTCCCCTGCTGAGGGCCTCGATGCCGAGGGAACCGGTGCCTGCAAAAAGGTCCACCACCCTGACGATTCTCCCATCCAAGGGGCCCAGTACGTTGAATATGGCACCCCTCACCAGTTCCGACGTAGGCCGGGCTCCTGGTATCGCGGGACCCTTCAGCGGGCGACCCCCAGCAGATCCGCTAAGCACGCGCACGATAGGCGGGGCTTTCCTGAGTTATGGTAAAGCGGCCCAAGCCAATTAGAAAAGCCGGACTGGGCCTGAAGTTCAAGCAGTTTCCGAAGAGCAAGAAATTCAATATATGCCCCTGCCCAGCTACGGTCAAGGTATCACGCCGGGGGTCGGGGTGTCTGGATGAGCGAGCTCAGGCAGCCAATCGGAACAGGGACCACGGCCCGGCTCGCGGCGGGGCCGCGTTGTGAAGGAGCGACCGTCGGGCAAGTCGTGGCTTGCAGCCTTGACATAACGTTTCGTTCCTGATGAATTGACTGGCTAATGACCTAACTACAACGTTGTGGTCGTCGGCCTGTCGACTACCCTTGATGGGAAAGGCCCGTGGAGCGCGAGCAGCAAATCATGGCACCCGACGACATGCAGCGGTCTCTCGGCCGGATTGCCCTTGAAGTGATGGAGCGTAACCGGAGCTTGGCCGATGTTGTGTTGGTGGGAATCCTGAGGCGGGGTGTTCCGCTGGCTGACCGGCTTGCCGCGGACTTGGGTCAGTTGGAAGGTGCTGTAGTTCCAGTTGCATCGCTCGACATCAATCTCTACCGGGACGACCTCCAGGAACGGGCGCAGCCCTTGGTGCGCCCGACGCAGATACCCTTTTCCATCGCAGGCAAGAAGATAGTCCTGGTGGACGACGTCCTCTTCACCGGGCGCACCATCCGGGCCGCTCTCGACGCCCTGATGGACCTGGGGCGCCCCAGCGAGGTGCAGTTGGCGGTACTGGTTGACCGTGGCCACCAGGAGTTGCCCATAAGGGCAGACTACGTGGGGCGTGCCTTCGCCACGGAGTGGGACGACGTGGTGAAAGTGAGACTAATGGAAGTTGATGAGGTAGATGAAGTGGTGGTGAGCAAGCGAATTCTGGGACTTCCCATTTTCGTCGAGAGCGACGAGAGCGAGGCGGCCCATGGCAACGATTGCTAGGAGCATCGAACCGGGCATCGTGGAAGAAGCACCCGATGTTGGGCGACTGCCAGCGCGAAAACACGTTCTGGACTTGGACGATTTCACCCAGTCAGAGATCGAACGGGTGCTCCAGACCACCATGTCCATGAAGGAAGTGCTGCGGCGCGACATCAAGAAGGTGCCTCCCCTACGGGGCAAGGTCGTCATGACTTTGTTTTACGAGGCCAGCACCCGCACCCGTATCTCATTCGAGGAAGCGGGCAAGGTGCTGAGCGCCGAGGTCATCAACATGTCGGGGTCGGGGAGCAGCGTGGAGAAGGGGGAGTCGCTGCTCAATACAGCCCTGACTCTGCAGGCCATGGGAGCCGACATCATCGTGATGCGCCACCCGCATGCGGGAGCCCCCAACTTCGTCGCCCGGTCGTTGCAGAGTGTGAGCATCATCAATGCGGGTGACGGGCTGCATGCTCACCCGACCCAAGCCCTCCTTGACCTGTACACCATCAAGGAGAGGTTGGGTCGCATCGCCGGACTCAAGGTAGTGATAGTAGGCGACGTGCTGCATAGCCGCGTGGCCCGCTCTAACCTGTGGGGAATGACCGCCATGGGGGCGAGGGTGACCCTCTGCGGGCCTCCAACTCTCCTGCCACAGGAGATGTTGCGTTCGCCTGTCCCGTCATTTCTCCCGGTAGACCGACCCGGCAACGTGGGGGAAAGGCCAATGATGCCGCCAGTCGAGGTGGAAACGGATCTTGACCGGGCCTTGGACGGTGCTGACGTTGTGATGGCCCTCCGTCTCCAGGAAGAGCGACAAAGCGCAGGGTTTCTGCCCAGCCTGCGGGAGTACACCCGTCGCTGGCAGGTGACGCAGGCCCGCTTGGAGCGCGCCCAACCCCATGTGCTGGTGATGCATCCGGGCCCGTTGAACGAAGGAATCGAGTTGGCCCCCGGCTTGGCCCATGGTGAGAGATCTGCCATCGAGGAGCAGGTTGCCAACGGGGTGGCGGTCCGGATGGCACTGCTGTACATGCTGGCTGCGCCCAAGGCATGAAGCCGCTCTTGAAGGAGGGGGTCGTGTCGCAAGAGCCACTCCTGATCCAGGGTGCCCGCATCATCGACCCGTCGCGTGGGGTCGACGCGGTCGGCGACCTCTTGGTGCGTGACGGCAAGGTTTCTGCCGCGGGTACGATTCCCGCCGACGACTTGCCCCAGCGGTACAACGCGATGGATGCTCGTGGCTTGGTGGCCTGCCCGGGCTTCATCGATATCCATTGTCACCTGAGGGAACCCGGTTACGAGCACAAGGAGACCATCGCCACGGGCACCAGGGCGGCTGCCCGTGGAGGCTTCACCACGGTATGCGCCATGCCCAACACCATGCCCGCCATCGATAACGCTTCGGTAGTGGAGTGGGTGCAGCGGAAGGCGGCCGAAGAGGGAGCGGTGCGTGTACTGGCGACGGGGTGCATCAGCAAGGGACGCCGAGGACGGGAATTGGCGGAAATGGAGGAGCTTGCAAAGGCTGGCGTGGTGGCCTTCACCGATGACGGTAGCCCGGTCCAGGAGGCCACCCTGATGCGCCTTGCCTTGTCCTACAGTTGCGACTTGGGACTCCCCGTTAGCGAGCACTGCCAGGACATGCATCTTTCCGGCCATGGGGTCATGAACGAGGGTTGGACCGCCACTCGCCTCGGCTTAGCCGGGATTCCCGCGGCCGCGGAAGAAGCCATGGCTGCCCGCGACATCTCGTTGGTCCGTCTCACAGGAGGTCGTCTCCACCTGGCCCACGTCAGCACCGCCGGAACCGTCGAGTTGGTCCGGCGTGCCAAGGACGAGGGCCTGCGGGTGACGGCGGAGGTGTGCCCGCATCATCTGGTGCTGACAGACCATAGGGTGATGGGCGGCGACTCCAGCGATACGCCATCAGTCGACCACTACGATACCCGTACCAAGGTCTACCCGCCCCTCCGGGGAGTCCACGATGCCGAGGCCTTGCTGGAAGGGCTTGTCGACGGCACGATAGACTGCATTGCCACCGACCACGCTCCTCACGACTTCGCCGCCAAGACGTGCACCTACCAGGATGCCGAGTTCGGGATATCGGTACTGGAGACAGCCCTGGGCTCTCTCATGAGCCTCGTGCACAGCCATGCCATCGACCTGTCCCTTCTGGTGCAACGCCTCACCATGGGCCCGGCCCAAGTGCTGGGTGGCGACCTCACCCGGTACGCCACGCTGACCCCAGGCACCCCTGCCGACATCGTTCTCATCGACCCGGAGCGCGAGTGGGTGGTGGACACCAACGAGTTCGCTTCCAAGGGTACGAACACCCCCTTCCAAGGCGCAACCTTTCGGGGTAAGGTAGTAGCGACCCTGGTGGGTGGCGAGTTCCGCTACCAAGACGATGCCTTGAGGAGCAGTGCCCGTGGAAGAAATCAAGATCTGGGCAGTGGATGGGACTGACGCCGACGGCCGTTCGCCAGTGTTCGAGTTGAAGCGTGTCACGCTATCCCATGAAGCCCGGGCCCAGGTCATCGACTACCACCCGCACGCTACGATGACCTTGACGACGACGAATAGCCCCGTCCCACTGCCCACCCCATGACCAATCCCGCCCACCTCGTGCTCCAGGACGGGTCCGTGTTCACAGGCCGAGCCTTCGGCGCAGCGGGCGAGACCTTCGGTGAAGTGGTGTTCAGCACCAGCATGACCGGTTACCAGGAGATGCTGACCGACCCCTCGTTCGCCGGCCAGATCGTGGTGCTGACGTACCCGCTGGCGGGCAACTATGGGATCAACGCCGAGGACGTGGAGTCGGCGCGTATCCAGGTCGCCGGGTTGGTGGTACGGGAGCATTGCGCCACCCCCAGTCACGGATCAAGCGACATGACCCTTCACCAGTACCTGGAGTCGCAGGGGGTACCTGGTATCTGGGATGTGGATACCCGCGCCATCACCCGTCGTCTGCGCACCCAGGGGGTGATGATGGGCAGCCTTGGGGCCAGCGAACCTGAAGAAACTCTTTTCAAGCTGCAGGAAGCCCCCAAGTACGACAACACCGACTTCGTGTCGGGCGTGACCACGGATAAGACCTATTCGTGGAATGATGAGAACGAGACTGGCTCCGGCCCCAGAATCGTTGTCACCGACTGCGGGCTGAAATACAACATCCTGCGGAACCTACAACGTCGGGGCTGCCAGGTCTTGGCGGTGCCTGCGGTCACCGGTGCCGACGAAATACTAGCCCTCAAGCCTGCTGGCGTGGTGGTCTCTCCAGGGCCGGGCGACCCTGCCCTGCTGGACTACGCCGTAGATGGCTGTCGAAAGCTGGTAGGC
>JAAXIE010000362.1 GCA_012270525.1 Dehalococcoidia bacterium
ACGCCGGACGAGGCCGGTTATCCAGATTCCTTCAACAGGGGAGAGATGAGTCTCAAGCAGCCCCCGCGGGTGGAGTCCTATCGTGGCTTGGTGTTCATCAACTACGACGCCAACGCGATGAGCCTGTACGACTTCCTGGGCAACGCTCGGGAATACATCGATGCCATGATGGACCAGTCGGAATTGGGGATGCGGGTGATCGCCGGTTCCAACAAATACGATATCGGGGCCAACTGGAAGCTGCTCATCGAGAATAGCGTCGACGGTTACCATGGCCTGCCCACCCACCAGACCTTCTTCGATTACGTGCGCGCCCTCTGGCCCGAAGCACCCAAGGGGTCCGTTGGCTACGGCAGGGCATTGGGCAATGGGCACACCGTCACCGAATACCAGGCAGCTGCAGGCAAGCCCATCGCAGTGTGGACTCCGCAGTTCCCCCTGGAAGCGCGCCCCGAGGTGGAGAAAGTGCATGCACGCCTCATCGAACGCTTTGGCGAGGAGTACGCCGCTCGCATGGCCTACTGCCAGCGCAACCTCTTCATCTACCCTAACCTGATATTGAACGACGTGGCCGCCCCGACCGTCCGCTACTGGGAACCCATAGCCCCCGATTGCATGAGGGTCTCGGCTTGGGGACTCGCTCCCAAGGAAGAGGGGGAAGTGCTGTTGAAGACCCGCCTCAGCAGCTTCCTGGGCTTCCTCGGACCCGGAGGGCTGGCCACACCCGACGACTCTGAGGCCTTGGAGTCCTGCCAAGCGGGATTTGCCGTCAAGGAAGTAGAGTGGTCGGACATCTCCCGTGGCATGCATCGCAGTCCCAAGTCCATCGACGAGATACAGATGCGAGGATTCTGGCGTCAGTGGCATGCTCACCTCATGGGTCAGGACCAGTGCGACGTGACCGACGGCACGGAGCACGAGTTGTACAAGGCTTGGCTGGACGAGAGCATACGCCCGCAGACCAGCGTTCCAAGGTAACGTCGTGCTGGACTTGCTGATCGCTGGCGGCTTGGTGATAGATGGCTCCGGAAGCCCGGGGTTCTATGCTGCCGTAGGCGTCGAAGGCGACCGGGCCAGCGTCATCCGGGGCGACGTGAGCTCGCTGGATGCCGCGCACACGATCGACGCCTCGAACCAAGTGGTCTGCCCCGGCTTCATCGATTTCCATGCCCACTCCGGGCTGGTCATTCTGGCCGAGCCTCGCCACGAACCCAAGGTGCGCCAAGGCATCACCACCGAGGTGATTGGCGTCGACGGCAACTCCTACGCTCCTTTCCGCAACGAACGCGACCTGCGTATGTTCATCGAGATCAACTCGGGGCTGGACGGTGCACCGCCCTTGCCGGGTCTCTGGTCCAGCGTGGCCGACTACCTGTCCATGTTCGACAACAAGGTGGCGGTGAACATTGTCTACCTGATTGGAAACGCTCCATTGCGCATAAATGCCATGGGCTGGGATAACCGGCCTGCAAGTGCCAATGATCTCGCCAACATGAAGGCTCTGTTGCGGGAAGCAATGGAGGATGGGGCATTCGGCATGTCCACGGGCCTCGACTACCCGCCAGGCTCCTACGCCGACACTGCCGAGCTTTCGGAGCTCGGCCGAGAGGCGGCCAAACTTGGCGGCTTCTACCATACCCATGTCCGTTACAGCTTGGGAGACCGCTTCCTAGACCCCTTTCGTGAGGCAGTGGAAATCGGTCGCCGTGGCGATGTGCCAGTCCACCTCACCCACCTTTTCCACCGCCTGCCCTACCGGGGTTCTGGCCGCCATATGCTGGAGTTCGTGGACCAAGCGCGGGATTCGGGATTGGACCTGACCTTTGATTGCTTCCCCTACCCCTACGCTGGCACCCGCCTGCTCATCATCATCCCCCAGTGGGCGCAGGACGGAGGCCCCGAACGTCTGAAGGAGGTCCTCCGCTCCGAGGAAGGGCGCGAACGGCTGCGCCGGGAGGTACAGCCGAGGGGAAATACCTGGGACGGTATGTGGCTCACCTATTTCGACAAGCCTCACAACCAGCAGTATGACGGCAAGACCATCGCCGAAATCGCCGACATGCGGAACGCCCATCCAGTGGATGCCGTGTGCGATCTTCTGTTAGAAGAGGACCTACGCATCTCCTACACGGGGGCCGTGGTCAACGCCGCCACCCTGCCCTCCTTCATCGACCATCCCTTGTACATGGTTGGAAGCGACGCACTGCTGCTGGGCGAGCACCCAAGCCCCATGGCCTACGGCACCTTCCCCTACATACTCGCCGACTACGTGCGGGAAGAGCGACGCTTCAGCCTTCAGGAAGGCATCCGCAAGATGACAAGCTTCCCAGCCCAGAGGCTGGGCATCCCGGACCGTGGCCTTCTGCGAGACGGGATGAAGGCCGATATCGTTGTCTTTGATCCCCAGTCTGTCTCCGCCCCCACTACCATGGCCCAGCCTAAGCAGTTCGCCCAAGGAATCGGGCACGTTATAGTGAACGGCCAACCGGTGGTGGAGAACGGAGCGCATACCGGGGCCACTCCCGGCCGGTCTATTCGTCGCCGTTAGGGTACCTACTTCCCACAGCCAACATAGCTCCAGAAGCTCCAGATATCTTGCGCCCCCGTTGGATGGCTGCCATTATTCGGGCGTCCTCACGGGTCCTCTCATAG
>JAAXIE010000186.1 GCA_012270525.1 Dehalococcoidia bacterium
GCCGCCAGCATCATGCAAGCCGAACGAACCGCCCTTAACTTCCTGCAACGCACCAGCGGCATCGCCACCGCGACCCGGAGCTACGTCCAAGCCGTACGCGACTACAATGTCCGCATCATCGACACACGCAAGACCCCACCCGGCCTTCGCTACCTCGACAAGTACGCCGTGCGCATGGGCGGTGGCTACAACCATCGACTCAGTCTGGCCGACGGTATCCTCATCAAGGACAACCATCTCGCCACTCTCGCCCACCAAGGCCTCGACCTGAAGCAGGCCATCGAGTTGGCCTTGTCCCAAGCCTCCCACATGGTCAAGGTGGAAGTCGAGGTCACCAGCATCGAGGAAGCCCGCCTTGCCGCCGAGGCAGGCGTTCACGTCATCATGCTGGACAACATGGACATCCCCGAGATGCGCCAAGCGGTGCAGGTCATCGCCGGCCGGGCCGTGGTCGAAGCATCCGGCGGCATCAACCTGGAGAGCGTGAAAGAGGTCGCAGCCACAGGCGTCGACCTGATCTCCGTCGGCAGCCTGACCCATTCAGTACGCGCCCTGGACATCGGCATGGACCTCGAGTTCCCGTAGCCATCACTCACCGTCCGTCCAGCCGCTTTGCCCAGCATCGCGTCAACAACCATCCAGGGAGGCCCCCCCATTGCATCCTTTCGAGGCAACCATGAGCACCCTGACCCGCAACTGGGATATGGTGGACGCCGCCATTTCGGGCATGAATGACGCCGAACTGTCCGCCCAACCCAACCCCCACAGCAACTCCGCAGCCTGGATCCTCTGGCATATGGACCGCGTTCTGGACACCTTCGTCCACCAGCGGTTCCGCGACCTGCCCCAACTGTGGGTCCGCGACGGTTGGGCTGTGAAGTTCGCCATGCCACCCGAGCCCGACGACCGTGGCGTGGGCTGGACAGCGGAGCAGGTAGCCGCCTGGACCCCACCGTCACGGGAAGTGCAATTGGGATACCACGAAGCCATCAAGGCCGCCACCCTCGCCTACTTGGAGAGCGTGTCCGAACAGGAGACCATGCGTGAGATCGTCTTCCCGCCCTCGCCGGAACCCCGTACCATTGCCTCCGCCGTGGCCCAGATGACCTGGGACAACGTGGCCCATGGCGGGCAGATCGCCTACATACGCGGCTACCTCAAGGGCATGGGCTGGCACCGCTAACCGCGACGCGACCGCCTCCTGTCTGCGGTATCCAGCATGATGGTCACTGGCCCCTCATTGCAAAGCTCCACCCGCATGTACTCCCCGAAACGCCCCGCCGCCACCTTCAACCCTGATTTCCCCAACTCCGCCAGCATCATCTCGTACAGCCGTTCCGCCACGGCAGGCGGCGCCGCCTGCTGGAAATCAGGACGCCTGCCACGACGCGTATCCGCATAGAGCGTGAACTGGCTGACCACCAGCAGGTCGGCCCCAACGTCCAAGGCCGACCTGTCGAACCTGCCGGCATCATCTCCAAAGATGCGTAACCCCAGAATCCGATCAGCCAGATAAACGCAATCATCCTCGGTATCTTCCGGGGAGACGCCCAAGAAAATCAGGAGCCCCGGTCCAGCGGAACCTACCTCATCGCCTTGTACCTCCACCGAGGCCCGCGATACCCGCTGGACTAGGGCTCTCACTGCTGTTGCTAGCTGGGGCTAGCCAGACTCTACCGGCTAATCAGACTCAGAAGACGATCCGCTGGCCACGCTTTCCTTCGACCCGGAGTCGCCATGGCTGTGCCCATGACCATCACCGTGACTATGACTGTGGCCGTGATCGGTCTCTTCCGACTTCCCAGGCGGGCTGTAGCCAGTCTTCTTGTAGTCGGTGGTGTAGAAACCTGAGCCCTTGTAGATGATTGGGACGGCGTGGAACCTGCGCCGGGAGTTGCCCTGGCAGCGGGGGCACGGTCCTTCGGTGGCTGCGCTGAAGCTCTGCCTCAACTCGAAAATATGCCCGCAGCTGTCGCACTGGTAATCATAAAGGGGCACCTCTGACCTCCTGTGGTCACCGCTGGGCAGTCAGTTTTGACGACTGCTAATCACTTTCCCGAATATAGCATCGGCAACTGAGGGTGTCAACGAACCCTTCTTGCTTCTCGCCACTCATTGCCATTATGTCCGCTATCGGTTCCAGCATCCGACCTATCCCCCAGTGGGCGACCAGTTGTAGATCCTCGCCAGCGACCCTCCCATCAGTGCCCCCCGCTCCGAATCAGAAAGCTGGTCTGTGACCCTGAACGATTCCACGCCCTGCTCGTAGGTAAGCAGGTTCACCGCTCGCGTCCAGTCCGTGCCCCACATGCAGCGCTCGAACCCATACGCATCGAATATCCGGCGCAGTGGCTCCCATATGTCCGGGTAGGGAAAGGGCTGGTGCGACAGCGTGCAGGCACCGGAAATCTTGATGGCCACGTTGTCCAGCTCCGCCAGGGACAGCACGTTCCGCATGTCGGCGAAGGGTTCCGCGGGCGCGGGCGGATCGAAGGGCTGGGCCAGTCCCAGGTGATCGATCACGATCTGCGTGTTCGGGTTCCGCCGCGCCAGTTCACCCAGCAGTGGCAGTTTGCCCGAAGCCATCACGTTCACCGGCACGCCGGCTTGTCCCCCGGCAGCCAGTATCTGGTTGGGCCCTGGGTCGTCGGCCTGGAAATCCTGTGCCACCAGCATCAGCCTCGCCCCTACCACGCCCCGCTTGCCCGTCCACTCGGACATGTCCTCGGCGATGGTCTCCGATTGAGGGTCAAACGGCCTGATCAGGCCGAACCGACCGGGATGCTTCTCGTACACCTCCAGCGCGTAGCTTGGGTCATAGCGGTACATGCTGAACGGCGACACCAGCAACGCCCCGTCCACGCCCACCGCATCCATGGCCGCCACCATTTCATCCCCCGTGGCCGATTCCGGCCCCGCCAAAGTCCCAGCCCAGGGACGTCCAGGGTGATTCCGCTCGTAGGCATGCACCTGCGAATCGATTGTCAGCATCCCAGTTGCCATCGCCTCCTCCTTCAAGCCATACGGGTCGCAGGGCCTTGCGGTCCAGCGACCACACCCTCAACGATTCCTCACGAGGCTATTCTACCAAACACATGGGTTGCCCATGGCCGACCACTCCAGTGCCATCCCTCATCCCCACCATGACAACTCCCCATTGCCCACCACTCCCGGTCCTGCTAGCCTGCTTACAGGCTGAGGACCGACCCCGCAAGGGTCGCCCCAGCCTTGCCATTTTTGGAGGGAAGAAACGCATCATGCCTGCAATCGCCGCCTCCATTATGTCCGTCCCCCAGAGCACCGCAGACACCGCGCGACACGTCGCGGCAAATTTTCAGCTACAGACCCAAAGCTGGATCTCCCCCGAAATGCGACATACGCGGCTTGCCTCAGCTACGAAAAACCGAGTTCCACATACGCCCCATGCCGCCACAACCCGCCAGAACATCTCTCGTTCAGACTCCTACCTGGGTACCAAACTCATGCATCACGCCCGAACATTCGATGCAACTTGACCCTGCTGACCCACGCTGGTAACGTCCCATGAATCCGGCATCATTCCCCACCCAGCAGGAAAGACCATCCCAAGGAGGTCTTCATGGCTATATCCGTAGAGACACAAGCAACCACCGCACGCATTCCCGCCGCCTCTCATCCCCTGGACCCGCTGTCGGCCGAAGAAATCTCCCATGCCTCGTCCATCCTGAAGTCCCAACGCCCCTTGGGCTCCCGCGTACGCTTCGAGACCATCGTGCTGCAGGAACCCCCCAAGGAGACCGTTCTCAACTTCCGTCCGGGCGACCCCGTCCAGCGTAACGCTCTCGTCGTCCTCCTTGACAACGATGCCGAGGCCACCTACGAAGCTGTTGTCTCCCTTGACCAACAGCGCGTTATTTCGTGGGAGTATATTCCCGGCGTGCAACCCCGGGTCATGTTCGACGAGTTCGCCGAATGTGAGGCCGCCGTCCGGGCCCACCCCCAATTCCAGGAGGCCCTCAGGAAGCGTGGCATCATCGATCCCAGCCTCGTGATGGTGGACCCCTGGTCGGCAGGCGACTACGGTTTCCAACACGAGAAGGGACGTCGGCTCGTCCTCGCCCGCAGTTTCGTCCGGTCAAGCCCCACCGACAACGGGTATGCACGCCCCTTGGAAGGGGTCACTGCCGTCGTCGACCTCAACAAGATGGAAGTAGTCCAGGTCGACGATTACGGCCTCGTCCCCTTGCCTCCCAACCCCGGCAACTACGGGGCCGAGTTCGTCAAAGACTTCCGGCAAGACCTGAAGCCCTTGGAGATCACCCAGCCGGAAGGCCCCAGCTTCAAGGTAGACGGTCAGAGCGTCACCTGGCAGAAATGGCACATGCGCATCGGTTTCACCCCTAGGGAGGGGCTGGTCCTCCACACCATAGGCTATGAGGACCAGGGCCGCATAAGGCCCCTGCTCTACCGCGCTGCCCTCTCCGACATGGTGGTCCCCTACGGCGACCCCAGCAAGGACCACTGGCGGAAGAACGCCTTCGATGCCGGTGAGTATGGCATCGGCTCCCTCACCAACTCCCTCACCCTTGGCTGCGATTGCTTGGGCGAGATTCGCTACTTCGATGCCGTCATGAATGACGGCCGCGGCGACCCCTTCACCATACCCAACGCCGTCTGCATGCATGAGGAAGACTACGGCATACTCTGGAAGCACGTGGACTGGCGCACGGGTCAGACCGAGGTTAGGCGCTCTCGTCGTTTGGTGGTCTCCAGCATCGCCACCGTCGGCAACTACGAGTACGGCT
>JAAXIE010000040.1 GCA_012270525.1 Dehalococcoidia bacterium
GCGAACACCCGCCTCCCGCGCCTTGTCCGCCCTTCCTCCGCCCAACCCGACCTCCCACCGCAGTCGGGTCCTCGTCTCTGACCGTCGGCCATGCTTGAACCCCTGATCTTCCTGCTGGCTATCGAGGCGATGGGGTTGTTCGCTTTCCCCATCGTGTTCGGGTTGTTCAGCAGGCTGCCCGACCGCGGTGCCATGCTGGCCAAGCCCTTGGTATTGCTCCTGTGCGCTTGGCTCTTCTGGATGTTCGGACACATCGAAGGTGTGGCGGGGTCGCCCGTTACCGCATTCGCCATCGTCGGGGTGCTGGCAGGCCTCTTCATCTTCCTGCTGCAGAGACACGGCGGTGAAATCCTCCCCTTCGTGAGAGACCACTGGCGGCTGCTGCTTGTCGGAGAACTGGTGTTCCTGGCGACTTACGGCATCTGGCTGGCCATCGTTGCCCAGTCCCCAGCCATCGTGAATACCGAAAAACCCATGGATTTCGCCTTCCTCAACGCCATCCTCCAAGCCGATACCTTCCCGCCCGAAGACCCCTGGCTGTCGGGCCACCCCATCAGCTACTACTACTTCGGCCACCTGATGGTCGGCTTCCTGACCAAGCTCACCGGCATCTCATCCGCCTTCACCTTCAACCTCGGCCCCCCGCTGGTGGCAGCCATGACCGCAGCCGGCACCTTCAGCTTGATGTACAACCTCGTGCGACTGGCAGGGGGCAGTTCGCGCGCTGGTGTGGCCTTTGGGCTTCTCGCCCCCCTGCTTGTCGTCTTCATCGGTAGCCTGGAAGGGGTGCTCGAGCTCTTCCACGCCCGCGGTTGGGGTTCCGCCTCCTTCTGGCAGGCAGTTGCCATCCCCGGCCTGGACGGAACTGGTGGCGGAACGTTCTTTCCTGATGAGTACATCTGGTGGTGGCGGGCCTCCCGCATCCTCACCACATTCTCCGGGGGCATCCAAATCGATGCCGCCATTACCGAGTTCCCCTTCTTCATCTTCCTGCTCGGCGACCTGCATGCCCATGCCATGTCCTTGCCCTTCCTCGTGCTCAATCTCAGCCTGGCCCTCAGCCTCTTCCTTGCCCCGCCTTTCCTGGACCGCTACTGGAGACGCCGTCGTTGGTGGGAGCCCGTGGTGACGGCAGTCGTTCTCGGATCGCTGGCCTTCATCAACCTGTGGGACTTCCCCGTTTTCGCCGGGATCCTCGCTGCGGTGCTGCTGGTCAAGGCCTTCGGCGACCACCGGGGGGCAATCGTTCCGGCGTTGGCGACCACCCTGCGCACCATCGTCCCCGTGGTAGCCTTGGCGGTCCTACTCTACCTCCCCTTCTACCTGACCGTCGAAGGACGCATTCCCCTCATCCTCCCCCTGCGCGACGTCAGCACCCGCCCTCTGGTCTTCGCCCTCATCTGGGGACTGTTCCTCGTGGTCTGCGGTGGCTTCCTCTTGGCCCACTTCTGGCGCTCCCCCACCATTAGGGAAGTGGCCTCCCATCTCCGAGGCTGGGCGGTTCCAGCGATTGCCATTACCGTGACCGTGGCCCCGTTCATCATCTGGGCCGTCGTGCGCATGGCCATCAGCCCCTTCGATGGCGGCCCCGGCAATGGAGGCCTGGACGTCCTGCGTCGAGTCGTGGCGTTGACACCCCTGTTGCTGTTGGCTGGCGCAGCCTTCTACGGCACCTTGCTCCGCAGCCTCAGCGAACCCGGACGACCCCTCGCCTTCCCGCTGCTCCTCCTCGGAATGGGCCTCTATCTGCTGCTCGGCGTTGAACTCTTCTACATCGACGACCTCTTCTTCGTCAGGCTCAATACCGTCTTCAAGGCCTATTTCCAGGCATGGCTGCTCCTCGCAGTGGCCTCCGCTTTCGGTCTCTACTACGTCTGGTCATGGTTTCGCGAGAGGCCATCTCTGGGCACCCGTGTATCCATGGGAGCATGGAGCCTCTGCGTCGCAGTTCTCCTCGTGGCATCCCTCTACTACCCTGTCGGCTCGGCCCTCGACCGAACTCGGGCTTCAACCCAACCCGCCACGCTGGATGGCATGGCTTTCCTGGAACGCTATACCCCAGCGGAACATCGGGCCATTCAATGGCTGCGCGAAGAGGCGGAATGGGGCAGGCTCGTCGAGGCCGTTGGTCCCGACTACAGCGAGTACTCCCGATTCTCATCCCACACCGGCTATCCCACCCTCCTGGGCTGGCGCACCCACGAGGAGCACTGGCGTGGCGGACCCGCGCCTCAACTGGGCCGCCAAGCCGACATCGACCTCATCTACACCAGCCCCGACCTATCCCAGGTGGAAGCGGTCTTGGCCGAACACCGCCTCCGCTACGTCGTGGTCGGGCCACGTGAGACCGCTACTTACTCCAGTGCCGACCTCCACAGGTTCGAAAGCATCATGACCGGCCACCGCTTCCATGGAACGCCTCCGGTTACTGTCTACGAGTGGTGCGGATATGGCACCGGTAATTTCCACTGTTCCCAGCCCCCTGGAACCCCGACTCCCTAGACGATCACCTCGCCCAGCCCCGACGGCAGCCCATAGCCGTAGGCGAGGGGTGCGAACGCCAGGAATCCCAGCACCATGAGGCCGACCCCTGTGCCCGTCACGATGCGCGTGCGCCTCCTGCCCCCGACGCAGGCCATTATCCGGTCGAAGGCCAACGACCCCATCAATACCGACAGGATGAACGAGATGAAATAGTGGTACACGAACACAGGTCTCTCAATGGGAGCAAAAGGCACCCAGTTGGCAAGAATGCCCACCAGCAACAGCCCGCCAGCCAACAGGATCCTCGCGTCATCATCCTCCAGCCTCCGCCAGTTCCAGATGCGACGCGCCATCATGTACAGGAAGGCCAGTGCCCCCAGAATCACCATCCACCACACGTA
>JAAXIE010000169.1 GCA_012270525.1 Dehalococcoidia bacterium
CCGATCTGGTACATCTCGATCTTGCGAGGGGGGCCTCCAGCGGCTGCCAGGTCGAACCGTTCTTCCGAATAGCGGTCGGTCCGTGCCCCCCAGACGCCCGCTATGAGGTCGAGTATCTCCTGGTCGGAGGTCCCCTTGCGAAGAGGCTGTCGCAGGTCCTTGCCATGACCTGCGAACAGGCAGGTAAAGAGCTTGCCGTCGGTGGAGAGCCGGGCCCGGGTGCAATCGCCGCAAAACGGCTGGCTGACCGATGCTATGATGCCGATCTCGCCCAGCCCGTCCAGATACCGGTAACGCTTGGCCACCTCGCCCCGGTAATTCGCGTCCACCGGCTCGATGGGGAACTCGGCATTGATCGCGTCCACTATTTCGGCAGCGGTTACCACTTCGTCCTTGTTCCAGCCATTGATATTGCCCACGTCCATGTACTCTATGTACCGCACGATATGGCTCGTACCGCGGAAATAACGAGCCAAGTCGACGATGGTGTGGTCATTCACTCCCCGCTGCACCACACAGTTGATCTTGATGGGATGCAGGCCCACCTGGTCGGCGCGCTCGATGCCCCGTAGCACCCTGTCCGTGCCGTAGCCACGACCGTTCATCGCCTTGAAAACTTCGTCGTCCAACGAGTCCAGGCTCACGGTGATCCGACCCAAGCCAGCATCCTTCAGGGCTTGAGCTTGCCGGGCCAACAGGTAGCCATTGGTGGTCAGGGTCAGGTCGTCCACGCCTTCCACCCGCGACAGCATTTCAACCAGTCTCTCCAAGTTGGCCCGGACGAGGGGTTCGCCCCCAGTGAGCCGGATCTTGTTCACTCCCAGTTGGGCGAACAGGGTCACCAGCCGTGTGATTTCCTCGAAGGCCAGCACTTGGGGCTTGGGCAAGAACTGGTAGCGGTCGCCAAAGACCTCTGCGGGCATGCAGTAGGGGCACCGGAAGTTGCACCTGTCGGTGACCGATACCCTCAGGTCGCGCAGTGGGCGGTTCATTCTGTCGAACGTGGCATTCATGTGCTTGTGGTCGGCTCTTGGGCAATGTGCCATTCCTGCAGCAACCCCGCTGCCTTGCGGGCGGCTTGTCCGCGATGGCTCAACGCGTTCTTCTCGTCCAAGGGCAGCTGGGCCGTGGTGACGCCCTTGTGCGGCAACAGGAAGACCGGGTCGTAACCGAAGCCGCCGTCGCCCACCGGTTCATATTGTATTATACCTTCGACCGCGCCTTCCACAGTTCTAACCTCACCCTGCGGTTGGGCGATGGCTATGACGCAGCGGAACCGTGCGCTCCGCAGGTTCCAGGGTACTCCTCTCATGTTGTGTAATAGAAGTTCGACACGCCCCTCGTCCGTAAGGTCCTCGCCCCCATACCTGGCTGAGTAGACGCCGGGCGCCCCTTCCAAGGCATCAACTTCCAGACCAGAATCGTCGGCCAACGTCAGCAGACCGCTCAACTTCGAGTAGGCTTGCGCCTTGAGAATCGCGTTCTCCTGGAAGGTTGTTCCCGTCTCCTCCACATCATCCGAGATACCCTGTTCCTCCAGGGACGTCAGGGAGAAGGGGGCATCACCCAGCAGGCGGTAGAACTCGCGCACCTTGCCGTTGTTGTGAGTCGCGATGAGAAGCTGTTTCGGCAATGACTCTTCCTGGCCCATGAACGTTGAGCTAACCTCGTGCATTCAACCGAGGTGGCACTGCAACAAAACAGGGCCGCGGATTTCCAGCGGCCCCGTTCTCTGCTGTCGCCAGTATGGGCTGGCTACCCACTCGGCTGGGCGGTCTTCTCGGCAGCCGGGCTCGCACCGTTGGTTGACTCCCGGATGGCGAACCGGTCCACCAAGCCGGTGACCGTGGTGCGGAAGCCGCTGTACTCCAGTTCGGTGTAGGGCAGCATGGCGGCACCGGACCAGCCTTGGTCGCGGATGGCGAAGGCCTTCTCCTGCGCCCTCCTTCGCACCTCATCCCACGCTGGGTTGTCGAAGAAGTCGACCATGGAATCGGAGAACTTGCCGTCGGGATTCAGGGAGAAACCGATGCAGGAGACGATGGGCAGGCAGTACATGCCAGTTACCGGCGTGTTGATAGGCACCGGCATCAGGGGCATCACATGGGAGCCACGAGCATCGCCACCCACGTAGTGGGCCTTGGCAAAGGGAGAGGTCAGCTCCTCTGGGGCAGGGAAGATTCCCTGGTTGCGCACGAGGGCGACCGGGTCATCCTTGCCCGTGTAGGTGCCAGCTACGTTGTGCAGCCTCTGCGCGGAAACGGCGGCTGCCACCTGTCCGTCGAAGGTACGAGATGTGATGTTGTCGATGCCGAAGCGCTCGTTGTCCCGCAGCAACGCAGTGATCTGGTAGTAGTCGTCGGGGGCATTCAGTTCTATCAGGCTGTCGCCCGACGTGTTGTCCATATCGATGATATGGAAGGTGAACCCCTTGATCATGTTGGGCAGCATCAGGCCTGCGCAATACATGGGATCGGCAAAGCCGAGGAACAGTGGCAGGTTGTAAGCCCCAGGACCGCACTTGTCCGCCGCCAGTACCATGAAGGACTCGGCCGGCCGGACGCGGTTGGTCTTCACAGGGTCATGCTCGAACTCCACCTCGGCCACCGCTGGGCCAGCCCCCCGCAGGTTGCCCGATGGAGCGTCCACCAGCAGGTCTTGGCCCGCACCGTAGAGCCCGTAGTCGCGGGCGATGCCGGTGGCTCGGATAAAAGAGTCCCAAGCGAATTGATGTATCTCCGTGTCATTGGCCCCCCGGGTGTGGGACATGATTATCGCGATGTCGTCACCCGTGTGGGACACGTAGGCATCGAGGAGAAGCCCCTGGCTCACGGCCTGCTGCGCGTCGTTCTCCACCGAGGCCATCATTCTCGCGGAGGGCTTGGTATGCCCGCCGATGGAACCTACGTCGGCCTTTAGTATCGAGATGGTCGTCTTCACGCCGCCTCCTTGAAGGGGATAGTAAGTCGAGCCGTATGGGACCGGGGCTGGAGAATGAGCTTGGAAAGGGTTCTTCCGTGGTTTGTGGGACTACACTCGCTCCGGGCGATACCCTCGTCAACAGGGACGCAAGTCTAGCAGCGGGGTAGATTGCTGTCAATTTTCCGGTGCCGGTCAGGCCCCGCCCTTCCAACACCTGCCCCTTCGCCCGTGACGTTTCAACTGGCGTCGTTCGTCACGTGAAGATTCGTGCGGAGAGCCAAGCTGGAGGTATCGTCAGCGAAGGATACCGTCAGGGCAGCAGCGATTGAAGGCCACTGAAGCGCACCTAACACCGGTCGCTCCCCGGTGGCCATTCGAAGTTGATCGTCCGTGCCCTCTGTCCCACGGGAAGCACTACAGGCGTACCGTGTATGGGGTGGCGACTGATGGACACCTGCGCGCTGAAAGCCTGCGAGACCACGTCAGGCGTAACCACCTCCTCCGGCGGGCCCAGCGCATATACCTCCCCGTCATGCAGCACTGCTATCCGCTGGCAATATTGCGCTGCCAGTGAGATGTCGTGCATAGCCGCCAGCACACTGACGCCCATTTCCACCCGCACACGCTGTATCAGGTCCAGCACCGCCGGCTGGTAGCCAATATCGAGATGGGCTGTGGGTTCGTC
>JAAXIE010000327.1 GCA_012270525.1 Dehalococcoidia bacterium
ACCACCACACCCGATGAGGGACCCACTCGCAAGCTGGCGAGCTTCGTAGCAGGGCTCCGGTATGAAGACCTGCCCACGGAGGCAGTGGCCGTTCTGAAGATGCTGTGCCTGGACACGGTGGGCACGATTCTGGCGGGCACCACGTTGGGGCCGGGATGCGACGAGGTGCGCAGGGTGGTGCGAAGTACTGGAGGCGTGCAGGAGTGCAGCGTGCTGGGCTCCGGGATGCGGGCACCAGCACTGATGGCGGCTTTTGCCAACGGCTCCACTGCCCATGCTCTCAACTATGACGCATTGGGAGGCGAAGGCGGTCATCTTGGGGTGTCGACCCTGCCGGCACCGCTGGCGGCCTCTGAACGCCGGGGTGGAGTGCCGGGGAAGGAGTTGCTGGCAGCCATGGGGGCTGCAGCCGAGGTTACGGCGAGGCTGGCGGGTGGGCTGTTCAGGGCCAGCGTGAAGGCCAACGAGACGTTCCTGGAGGGCCAGCTTCTCGGGTATTTCGGGGCGGCGGCAGGGGCGAGCCGGATCATGGGTCTCTCGGCGGAGGGCACCCACTCGGCCCTGGGGGCAGCCCTGATGCAGGCTGGGGGAACGATGCAGGTGGTATTCGATGGTGACCCGCCAGCCAAGGCGATCTATGGGGGGTTTGCCAACATGGGCGGGATGCTGGCCGCGCTGCTGGCGCAGCAGGGCTTGGGAGCGGAAATCAGGGTCATCGACGGGCCTTCGGGTATCTACGGGATGTTCTACCAGGGGAGGTACGACGAGGCAGCCGTCACCGGTAACCTGGGGAAGGAGTTCGATCTTCTGAAGGCGCGCTTCAAGCCGTGGCCTACGAGTGGCATAGTGCATCCCTTCATCGAAGCGGCCTGCTCGCTGGCGGAACGGCACCGCCTGCAACCGCAGAATATTGCGAGGGTGACGGTGCGCAGCAACGACCATTTCCTGAACTGGGTGGAGCCTGAAGCAGAGCGCCAACGGCCGCCTAATGCAGCGTCAGCGGCCAACAGCGTGCAGTTCGCTGTGGGGAAGGCCTTTGCCCATGGGGGAGTAGGGCTGGGTGACTTCACCAGCGGGGGGTTGGACGACGCGGAAGCGTTGGCCATCGCATCCAGAGTCGGGTACGAGGTAGTGGAATCGCTGGACGGCCTTGCGGGACAGGTGGAGGTCACGACCCGGTCTGGGGAAAGTCTGTCAGAGACGGTGCCGGTACCGCTGGGGCATCCGAGCAGACCTCTCTCGCTGGGGCAGATTGTGTCGAAGTTGCGTGATTGTGCCAGCCACTCCTCGCGCCCCATTCGGGGGGACTCCCTGGAGCAACTGGTGGAACGGGTGGACAGGCTGGAGGAGGTGGAGGACGTGGGGATACTAGCGGACCTGGTGCGTGGGGAGTAACTGGGCAAGGCCCGGGGGATGACGGGATTGTCCAGAGCTTGCCTATAGCCCTATACCAGGAAGGAGAGGTTGGTGATGGGCAGGTGGCGGTTGATGAGGACGACCTTCTTCAGGGCGATGCGCCAGGCATCGTCCAAGTAATGGAGGCGGTATTCGCACTTGGCGGCCAAGGCCCGTTGGTCGCCCAGGCCCAACTGGAGATGGTCGCCGGTCCTGATTTCGTGGACGACGAGGTTACAGCGAACCAAGGCTTCGTGATTTCCCTGGTCGTGCCAAACCTGAACGTTGGTGACCTGGTGCACTGTACGGGACGGGGGGAGCTGAGCGAAGTTGCGCTCGTGGAGCAGGTGGTTGACGCGCAGTTCACGAAGGGCGTCGTCGTCGTAGAGGATTGAGGTCTCCCGGGTGGGGTCCGAGTCCTCGACGATGGGTATCCAGTAGAAGGCGTTGGGGGCGAAGAGTTCGAGCCACTGGGCGAAGTGCCGCTCGTCAATCAGGCGGGCTTCCTCGAAGAGGAAGTCTTCCGCCTGCTGGCGGGTGAGCTTGGGTGGGAGGGCCATGGGAACCGGACGCTCTTCTAGCAGTGGTCGAGAGCGGAGGCGGACATCAGCTGTTGCCATGCACGGTAGAAGGCCCTCTGGGGGGTTTCGTCGGAGTGCTGACCCACGCGTTCACCGGAGGGCAGGACTTCTTCCAGTTCAATGCCACGACAGAGTTCGAGCCAATCCATGTCGGCGCGCAAGCCGGTCTGGTTGGCGGCGAACATCTCGAGGTCAGCTGGGTTGACCATGCCGGTAGTGCTCAACTGCCGAGTGACCTCGTACAGGCGGCGGGCGTTGAACTCTTCGGGTACGCCGCCGAGGCGGAAGGGGTGGGAATAAATTTCGGTTTCCTCCAGGGAGATGGGCTGAATGACGCGGACCAGGTCGTCGAAGAGATAGACGTTGGGGAAGATGAAGAGGTGGCGGGCACTGACGACCTCGGTAGCGCGTTCCTCGCCATGGCGGTCTGTCAGCTTGGACATGTAGTCCTGGAACATGTCGGGGAGGCTGCGGGCACTGCCGCGCCCCTCAGCGTAACCTCCTTCCAGGGTGGAATGGCCGCCGGGGAAGCCCCTGGTGGTGCCGTCGGTCTTGATGGAAGGGCGGTCGAGGTAACGGAAGACGCCTCCCCTGGCAAAGGAGTCGAAAGCGGACTCGTGGACGAAGGAGGCATGATAGCCGTCCACGCCGTTCTCGGCTTGGAACTTCCAGTTACCGGAGTAGCCGTACCGGTGGGGCAGGAGGAGGGTGTTGCTTCCTTCGAGGCTACGGTCGGCCCAGAAATCGATCTGGTGCTTGATGCCAGCGAGGTGGTCATCGAGGTCGGGGACGTTGGCATTCAGGCTGGCGAAAATGAGTCCCTGGTAAGAGCCGACTCGGGCGGCCTTGAGAAGGTTTAGGTCGTCGCCGAAACCCTTGGGGTATCGGGTGCGGTCGGCTACACCGAGCAACTCGCCGGTGTTGGCGTAGGTCCAAGCGTGATATGGGCAACGGAAGCTGAAGGTATTGCTTCCTTTCTGCTCCCGACAGATGGCGTTGGCGCGATGACGGCACACGTTGAGCAGAACGTTGGTCTGGCCCTGGCGTCCACGGGTCACGATGACGGGCTGAGTGCCGATGCGGCGGGTGACGTAGTCGCCGGGGTTGGCG
>JAAXIE010000174.1 GCA_012270525.1 Dehalococcoidia bacterium
TCCCAGGACACCCACTACAGCGTGGTCAAGATACTGCGGGTCCTGCGCACCCGGAACATCATGATCAAAAGTCAGGACAACGGCGAGATAGACTACACGGATCTTCAGGAGACCATACGCATCAACCGGGACGTGCCGGTAATCTTCATCGCCAACATAGGTACCACCATGAAGGGGGCGGTCGACAACGTCAAGAAGGTGCGGGACATCCTGGATGACCTGGCAATTACCAGTTCCTACATTCACGCGGATGCTGCTCTCAGCGGCATGATCCTGCCCTTCGTCGACGAACCACAACCCTACGGGTTCGATTACGGGTTCGACAGCGTGGCGGTCAGCGGGCACAAGATGGTCGGCTCGCCTTTCCCTTGTGGCATCGCGCTCACCCGAAAGGAGTACGTGACGCGCATCGCCCGCTCCATCGAGTACGTGGGGGTGCTGGACACCACCATTGCCGGGTCGCGCAATGCCTTCACGCCCCTGATGCTCTGGTACGCCTTCCAAAAGTACGGGATGGATGGTTTCAGAGAGATTGTGAAGGACTGCCTGGAAGTGGCCGAGTACGCGGTCAACCGGTTTTGCGATAGCGGTATCCCTGCTTGGCGCCACAAGAACTCGGTGACCGTGGTGTTTCCGAGGCCGGCACCGGACGTGGTCCGCAAATGGCAGATGGCCCCTTACCAAGACATCGCCCATGTGATCACCATGCCCCAAGTCACCCGTGAGAAGATCGATGCGATCGTCGACGAGTGCGTGAATTCGGCCTAGACCCTGTCGAGAAGAGAGGCGTTTCCATGAGCAGGATAATAGTAATGGCCAAGAATGAAGTGGGAGTCATTGCCGACATCAGCCGGGTGCTGGCGGACAACAACATCAACATAGAGACGCTCAGCACCGAGAGACTGGCGGGCATCATTACGATGACAACCGACGATTACGACGGAGCCCTGCAGGCCCTCACGGATGCTGGCTTCAAGACGACGACGGATGATGCACTGGTGCTAAGGTTGGCGGACAAACCCGGGGCGTTGGCCGAGGTCGCGGAACGGTTCAAGAATACTGGCATCAACATCCAGAGCATGCACATCCTGGACCGGCAGGACGGATATACCACCGTTGCCCTAACGTCGGATGACCGTGCCAGGGCTGAGGCACTGGTTGATCCCGATTCCATCGTGTAATCGTGATGCTGGCTGGGCTGAGTTCCACTTTCGTATCGGCTTGAACATAGCAGGGCGGGTTGACGTAGGCCGTAGCTCGGTGGGACACTGGTACCGTTCTTCTCCGTTTCGGAGTTGGTCTTGTATATCGATCTGCACGCGCACACCTATCCTGCTTCCGACGACAGCTTCATCAGTGCCGACGACCTGGTTGACGGAGCGAAACGGGCCGGACTGGACGGGATCTGCCTCACCGAGCATGATAATTTCTGGCTTCCTGAAGACGTGCAGGCGTTGGCCAAGAGGCACAGCTTCCTGGTGCTGGCGGGGGCCGAAATCAACACCGAGGATGGGCATGTGCTGGTGTTCGGGCTACACCAGTACCAGTTCGGCATGCACAAGGTTTCCTTCCTGCGGCAGCAGGTGCTGGAAGCTGGGGGAGCCATGGTAGCGGCCCATCCATACCGGCGGCGGTATCCGCGTGGCAGATACCCCTCTCGCGAACAGGTCGATGAGGCCCTTGAGCGGGCCCGAGGTGAGGAGTTGTTTGGGCTGTGCAGTGCTATCGAGGTTGTGAACGGCCGGGGCCGCGAGGAGGAGAACCAGTTCTCGCGGGCATTGTGCGAAGGACTCGGACTACCGGGCACGGGAGGGAGCGACATCCACCGGGAGGAGCACATCGGCAGGGCATGCACGCGGTTCCACCACCGGGTTTCCTGCTTGGACGACCTTGTACGGGAGTTGAACCAGGGGGCATGCGAAGCCGAGGCGGGGTACCGAGCATGATGGTACGTTCTCCATTGACGGGGGGGCGCTAGTGGCCGAGATTCTCAGGGTGGAAGACCTGCGGGTACGGTACCGCACCCGGCAGGGGGACATCCGTGCTGTCAACGGTGTGAACTTCAGCCTGCAGGAAGGCTCCATCATGTGCCTGGTGGGCGAGAGCGGGTCGGGGAAGTCGACCATTGCCCTGGCGATGATGGGCCTGTTGCCCGACAACGGCGAGGTGATGGACGGCAAAGTTCTCTTCGAGGACAACGACCTGCTGCGCATCTCCTTCGGGCGGCTGCGTCGCATACGGGGGAAGGACATCACCATGGTGTTCCAGGAGCCCCAGTCGGCCCTGAACCCCATCCAGTCCATCGGCGACCAGTTGGTGGAAGCCATACGCACTCACACTGGTTCCAGGAAAGAAGAAGCAACCCGCATGGCGGAGGATAGCCTGCGGGAGATGGGACTGCCGGACCCCCGCCAGATCATGGGGCGCTATCCCTTCCAGGTGAGCGGAGGTCAGGCCCAGCGCATCATGCTGGCCATGGCCCTGATGTTGCGCCCGAAGGTGCTGGTGGCCGACGAGCCGACTTCCAGCATTGACGTGACGCTACAAGCGGAGATACTGGCCCGCCTCAAGAGTTACGTGCAGGACTGGGGCTGCAGCATATTGCTGATTACCCACGACATGGGGGTGGTGGCGCACATGGCCGACGAGGTAGCGGTCATGTACGGGGGCAGCATCGTGGAGCACGCAGACGTTCGAGAGTTGTTCCAACGTCCCTATCACCCCTACACCTGGGGCATCTTTCAGGCCCTGCCACGGATGGATGAGGCCGATCGTATGCTGCAACCCCTGCAAGGAAACCCGCCCACACTGCTGAACCTTCCGGACCAATGCCCCTTCGTCCCGCGCTGTCCCAAGGCGGTGAGTCGGTGCCGTGATGAAGCCATGCCCAGTTTGCACATGGTGGTGGCTGGGCACAACGTGGCCTGTTACAACATGGTTGACCACGCGGCTGGCGACGCTGGCTGAAGAGGCCGGAGCAAGCTCCGGGCGTATCCCTAGCGGCCCGGAACCTGGGTGAACAGCATCTGCAGGGCGACATCCTCTTCCATGCGGCCCTGTTTGACGGCGAGGTCGGCTTCGAGGAGAGACTCGTAGAGGTTAGCCAAGCCTTCGGGGGAATGGCTGCGGGCCTGGTCGATGGCCTTCCGTAGCCGGAAATCGGCGGGTAGGTTCAGCCTGGTCCCTATCTCAGACTGGGAGAGACCGCTGTCAAGCAGGTGACGCGTCAGCACGACGCGACGCACCTGGGTGGACAAGAGCGAGATTACCTCGGAGAAGCCTGCTCCTCCCTGGCTGAGGCGGTTGCTGGCCCTCAAAGCCACGGCAGGACGCCTCTCCAGCACCGCATCCACTATGCTGAAGACGGACGTCTCCCGCATTTCGGGGACAAGTTCGCGCACGTGGCCCTCGGATATGGGCTGCCCGCCAGCATACAGGGCAAGTTTCTCCAGTTCGTTGTCCAGCACCCGGAGGTCGGGGCCGACGAGTTGCATGAGGAGAGTGCTGGCTCCGGGCATGATGCTGCAG